>DATEGR010000023.1:0-7554 GCA_035279985.1 Verrucomicrobiia bacterium | reverse complement strand
CGTCAGGCGCGAGGGAGAACTAACCGAAAATAATGCGGTATATTTTCCCGCCTTCCAAAAGAACCTTCGCGCCCATCCTCTTTTCACATTATCAAATTCCGGTGAAGCCATTATCGCATCGCGGGAGTAGGTGTTTTGTTTCTTAGAAAAGTGGACCTTTTCGACCATTGCATCCAGAAAAGGTTGCATTTCTTGATGGAATGAACGGTCTTGAAATCTCACAAATTTTTCCAAAACAGATTCTACCCCAACAAGAAATGCTATTGGATTTGTTTCCTTTTCGATTCTTTGACGATTACCAGTTGCATCAACAATCTGGTTAACCTGTTCGGTCATGCCAGACCAGTGAAATTTTCGAGATTCGCCATCCTGATGCGCAAGCGTTAAGTCGATCGAATCTATGACAGCCGGTTTACGAGTAGCGGTGATTGCCATCCGAACGTTAATAATTGGCCCCAAGGTCGAGAATCCAATTTCAGGGTATTCATCAGGAACAATCGTGACACGTGGTGTTACAAAAACCTTGTAAAGCCATGCAAACACGATTGGCAACCACGCCGCTGCGCCAATATAAGCTGCGATTTCTGCACCTGTCATAAATATTTTTGGCTAATTATGTTTAAGGCCCAGTTTTGTCCAACGGTTTAGTTCAAACTATTTCCGCTTCCAACCGCTCTAACGCATTCCGTCTGAATTCCAAATCAGGAACCGGAGTTTGCTGGCGTTCGGGAAATTCATCATAGGTCTGGCCGTCCAATTCACGCCCGGTTTCGGATTTACGAACGCCACCCCATTGTTTGAAAAAGAAGGCCACTTTCGCTTTGTGGCATTGCGCCCGGATTTCCTTTACCCAGCGGGCATCCATCGGGCGGGCGCCCGGACCGCTTTCACCGCCGACAATCACCCAATTGATGCCTTTCAAATTGATCGGGCCGAGATGTTCCAGCAGCGGTTCGACGGAAAGGAAACGAACCTGTGCCGGCGAGTCGCGGAGCAGATCAATACGCGGCAGTCCATGCTTGCGGTTTTCCACGCTCACGCCCCACCAGATATGCGGCTCCTCTGCCGCAAAGCGGAGTTTGCCCTTCAATAATATTTGCATCCGCCCGGCACGCTTGGTGAGAATCTGGTAGGTGTGCCAGTTGGCGGACTTCATTACGCGCGCCACTTTGACGATGTATTCGTCCGGCACCTTTTCGTGGAACAGGTCGCTCATCGAGTTCACGAAAATCATCCGGGACGTTGACCAGCGCAGAGGATCGCCTAGCTTCTCCGGTACCAGTTTCAAATCGAATCCTTGTTCAAACGGATGGCCGGGCACGCCGCGAAAGCGTTCGGCAAAGGTTTCGGCGTAGCAATGCAGGCAGCCGGGGCTGACTTTGGTGCAGCCGCGAACCGGATTCCACGTCGCATCCGTCCATTCGATTTTTGAATTGGCGCTCATCGGTAACAGTTTCTCATCGACGATAGGACAAATGCAGTCCAAGGTGAATTGTTAAAACAACTCCGGTTCGTTGACTCGTTTTAGTGTTTCGTTCCAGAATTTTTCTCCAAGTTGATGTTTGCTGGCGAAAAAGAGGTGATAAAGCGGAACATTGCCCGGCGTTGTTACCTGTTGGATATTTCCAACGAAGTTGTAACCAATTTTCCGCAATTGCGCTTCATATAATTTTAAGAATCCACGACAGAAATTTGATGGGGAATTTGTCGGGATTTTTTTCCATTCATCAGAATCAAGATATTTTGTCAGCGGCGCTCCAGGGTCTGATCGGGCAAGGTGGTTGTGTAGGTTGCGCTTAATGTCCGTGCCTGTCGGAATGTTGACCAGGATATCGGAACGAGCTTTGGCTTCGAGAGTCGAAATTAACTTGAACGGTGCATGTCCAATTCGCGTTGGGTCAATGAAGGTGAAAGTCAAAGATCTGGCCGGAATTTTAATTTTTTCTATGGCTTCCGCACAATCGCCGCACCAAATATCAACTTTTGAAGCATTTGGGTGTCCATCAATTCGAGTCGCCAAAGCCTCTGCAGCGTCTTTGTTCATCTCCACGAAAATGAATTTTGTGAAATTGGTTCCAAGTACTTGAAGGGGCGATCCCAATTCCTCTTTGTGCGTCTCACGGACGAAACAACGTCCCGGGCCGGCAAAAAGTTCAAAGTAAATCCTTTCATCCCAAGGTTTGTCTTTCATCGCTTGGTTGAAAATTTCCGAGTAATAAACGAGTGGCTTGTGTTTCCTCTCAATCCACACGCCACTGTCTCTCGTGGGAAGCTGGTCGTCTTTTGAAATTCCATCTTTCCAGGTAGAATTATCTGCCGATGGCAAGTAATGAATAGCAGGTTTCATTTGTTGAAGCCCAGATTTCCCGATTAGTCGGCTGAATAACTCTGTTGTCCAATTTTGTCCAGCGTATTGATTTAGAATTGGTTGGCGCTTTTTGCCGGCGACGGCCATAGATAGCCGTGTCATCGTGAGAATCGACAACCAAACCTTGCGTCGCTACGTCGCGTCGAAGAACAAGCCCTTTTGCGACGGCTCGCACGCGGCCTGAGTGCTTTCGGCTACGAGCAAGGCCCGGCCAAAGTCGTTGCTCGGGGAAAGTCAAATACCGGTGACGATTTCGGCCAGCGGATGAGAATGCGGTTTAAAATGTGAATTTCATTTGAAAACACGCCCTGGATCCGGCTTTTCAAGGCGAGCGGACGCGGTAAAAGCGCTTGGAATTGTTGGTCGCCTGCGGGTCGGTGAATTGAAACTGGCCGGGCGAAACTTCCGTGGCGCTTCCGAGCGTTGTCCAATTTGCAAACGGCAGGCCCAGGTTCGTGGTGGTAAAAACTGTCGAACCCGCCCCCGGTGTATTGGTAAAGGAGAACTGAAACGCGCCGCCTGTCAGTCTGGTTGGATTCAGGATGCGGATGGACGGCACCGTGGTGGTATAAAGTTCCGCCGTGCCCGTGGAAAGGTCGTTGTTGGCGGGAATACCGCCGGTGGCGAGCGCCTGTCCATTGGCGAGGAGGACAATGGGGAACGGCCCACTGCGGCCTTCCTTCATCGAGCCGGTCACGGTCCAAATTCCCGTTCCCGGAACGAATAATTCCGCATTGGTCATATAATTTCCACTGTTTCCATCGTTGCCACCCGCAACCAGCACGACCCCGTTGGTGAGCAATACGGAGCCGGCAGCCTCGCAGGGAGTGTTCATGAACCCGGTTTGGCTCCAACTATCGCTGACCGGGTTATACAATTCGGAAAAACCGGTCACCGTGGTTCCATTGGTGCTGCCGCCGGCAACGAGCACCCGGCCGTCCGGCAGCAACTGGCTAATGGGTTGATATTGGCTCGCGAGCATCGGGCTGGCGGTATAGTGCCAAAGCCCGGTGCCCGGATTGTAAATTTCCGCGCTGGAGAGAGTGGCGTTGTTGGTGCCCTGGCCTCCCACCACCAGCACCGTGCCGTTGGTCAGCAGGAAGGCCGAAGCGAAGGCACGCGGCGTATTCAAGTTGCCGGTGGAAGTCCATGTCCCGGCGGTCGGATTGTAGAGTTCCGAACTGGCCAGGGTAACTGAATTGCTAATGCCACCAGCCACGAGCACAAACCCGTTCGTGAGCAGGACTGCCGTATGAGAGTAGCGGGCCGTCTTCATGGATCCGGTATTGGTCCAGAGACCGGTCGCCGGGCTGTAAAGCTCGCAGGCGGAGAGGGTCTGACCTCCCGACCCTACTGTCAGACCGCCGGCCGCCAGCACCAGGCCATTGGTCAACAATGTGGCGGTATGATACTGGCGGGCGTAGTTCATATAGCCGGTGGTCTGCCACGTGCCATTGGTGGGATTGTAGAGGTCCGATTCAAAATAAGTAGCTATCTGGAAGACAGCCTCACCGCCGGAGGCGAGAACTTCGCCGTTCGGCAGGACCGTCAGTGGGAATGCAAATCGCTCACTGGTCCCGATTGAACCGGTGTCTGTCCAGTTACCGGTCGGCGGCGGCGGCGGCGTGACAGTAATCGTGCCCGGGCCGGTCACGGAAAGGGGCGATGACCCGAAGGTGCTGTAGGCGGTAAGGCTGGGAAAGTAGGAACCGGCATTGGTATAAGTGTGCAGGGGGCTTTGTGCCGTGCTGGAGCCGCCGTCGCCAAATGTCCAATTCCAATTTGTGACGGTGTTGCCATTGCCGTCCACGGCGGGGCTGGTGAATTGCACGGTCAACGGCACCGGGCCGGACTGCGGCGAAGCGGTGACGGTCAGGGTGGGTGTTGACGCGACTACAAAACTCACATTATCCAGGAATCCCGCTTCTGTCGGATCCGTGTCGCCATTGGCAAAGACCGTCCAGCTCAAGGTGTGCTGGCCGGGCCCGATGGAGTAAGGCCCGTCCTGATACCAGGCGGTGTCACCGGTAATGTTGTTCGAGTAATTGCCGTCCACGTCGAACTCGCAACTGAAGCCGCCGGCTGGATCGTTGGCGATGCTTGACCAGTAATACGTCAGTGTGCCCGGACCGTTGACGATGACAGAAAGCGTCGAAGCTTGGCCGCCGGTCACGCTGCCGCTTTGGGCAGCGGCCGGAGTACCGTTGTAAGTATTGGTGGTTTCGGTGAACCAGGCGGCGTCACCCATCGTGGCCCAGGGCAAATTGGTGGTATTGAGGTCGGCATTGAAATCTGCCGCCGGGCTGCCGACCGTGAATTGGGATTCGGCAAGATCCTGCAGATGCGCCGTGGAACCCCAACTGGAGAGAGGACTCGAAGCACTGTTGGTTGGCACCGAATTGACCACGGCGTTGGTCGAAAAGAGGTCATAATGCACATTGAAACTGTCAAGGCCAGCGGCCGCCGTGAATCCAGAATAGCTGGTTTGCGTCACCGGCAGAACTATGTTGTTGGGGCCCTGGTAAAGCACCAGATCGGTGTAGTTGGTCGGTCCGCCTTGCCATAAGAAGGTCGGCTGGTTCGTGACGTTCAGCGCGTTGTTGGGGGGATAGATGACGGCCACCGAGGGCATGGAATTACTACTGATGTTGGCCGTGACGGAAAAATGATAGACATTGGTCACCACCGAATTGGTGACGAAGATGGACCACTGTCCGTTCGTGATGTTTTGGATGAACGAGTCGTTGAAAGCCGGCGCGTCGAAATCAGCGAATCCGTAATTACCGCTCCCCACCTGGTTGAAGCCGGTGGCATCGCAGTGAAACAGCGCACTGGCTCCGTTGGTGGGCCACCCCGGCGAGGCCACAAAGTAATCGCCAAAAGGAACGGCGGGCGCTGCCGTGTTGGTGCCCAGGTTGGGGTAAAAAGAATAAGTATTGTCGTCGAGGACCAAATCCATCTCCATCGTCAACCCGGCGCGGGCGGCGGGCACGGCAAAAGTGGCGAGGACGAAGGCTAAAGCCACCGGTCGCAACCGGTGGCAGGCGCGGGAACCAGATGGGGTTTTCATTCGTGAAGTTGATTTTCGGTTAATGTTGCTTGTTGATTCTGATTTGGTTCACGGCGCCAAGACACACAACTCGTAGCTCGAAGCACGGCAGACGAATGGTTTGAAACCGGTGATGGACCAGCCTGTCAATTCCTGCGGTTGCATTTTGAGTCATGCTCCGGCGTTGGAAGATGCTGCCCCGGCCCCTCCAATGACGGAAACTTCCGATTAATATCGTTTTAGTTAAAAACGATGGACGGACTTTCTCAAAAATATTTAATGAGGTCAAGAAAATTGACTCATGATGGTCTGGATTGGCGTCTCTGCAGTTAAATGGTTGTTAAATGACAAATGGCACGAGCGCCTTCACCTGTTTCTGATAAACGGGATATTCCTCGGGAAAGTGCCGCAACATGAGCCGTTCCTCCTGTTTGAGTTTGATCCAGAAACCAATGCCAACCACCACCAGGCTCAGGCAGCAACGGAGCCTGCCGATTTCGATGGCCGAACCGAAGGCCATCATCAGCAAACCGGTATAGATGGGATGTCGCACAAACCGGTAAGGACCGGTCTTGATCAATTCGTGACCCTGCTTGAAGGTGACATCGCTGCTCCAGTTCCCCGCCAGCGTCCAGCGCGCCCAGAGCGTCACGAACAGCCCGAACACACAGACCGCAGCGCCGCTAAACCGGGCCCAGTCCATGCGCGGTATCAGAACCAGATTCATCGGCGGTGGCAGGAGCGGATAGGCCAGCAGAACCCAGCCCAGTCCCACAGGAATCCGATGGGCGAGAGAGGAGGCCCAGCTTTGCCCTTCCGCCAACGGCTTCTGCCGAAAGGCGCTGATAAACCAGTAGGCCAGGAAGGTGATCCAGCAACCGAGGATGATTGAATCTGAAATCTTTGCCATGGCGAGTCAACCCAGCCGTTTCAGAACTTCCCGGCAAACGGCCATCGCCGATTGCGGCTGGCCCAACGACCTGGCGGCTTCGGCCATTGCCACCAGTTTTTTCGAGCCCAACAGCTTCTCGATACGGAAGGGCAGATCCTCGACGCGGTTGACCTTGGCCGCCGCGCCGCGTTCGAGCAGAAAATCGCTGTTGGCCGCCTCCTGTCCCGGAATCGGGTTCAGGATGAACAACGGCTTGCCCAGCGCCAGCGCCTCGGAGGTGGTCAACCCGCCGGGTTTAGTGAGAATGAGATCGGCCACGGTCATCAATTCGTGCATGTTGGTCGAAAAGCCCAGCACGTGCGTCGGATGTTTCCGGGTCTGCGCGGCGAGTTGGCGGCGCAATTCCTCGTTGCGGCCGGTGACAACGACCGTTTGCAGCGGCTGCGGTACCTTGTCCAATTCGGCGAGGATTTCCGCGACCGGCCCCATGCCAAACCCACCGCTCAACACGAGCAACACCGCCTGGTCATCGCGCAAACCCAGGGTTCGCCGGACAGCGTGCGAGTCAATCCTGGACGAAAATTTCGCGGCGATGGGGATGCCGGTGGCCACGACGTTATCTGCCGCCGCACCGCGGGCCACGAGCCGCGCCTTGGTTTCCTCCGCGGCGACACAGTACAAATCCACGCAGCGGTTCATCCACAACGCATGCGCCTCAAAATCGGTGACGACGCTGACGACGAAGGGAGGTTCCCAGTCTTCCGAAGGGCGAACTCCGGGAGCCCCCATTTTCTCAATCAAATTTGGGTGTCGTGTAACTCCGCCCTCTGAAGTTTTGAGCCGACCCAATGCGTCCAGCGGTGTGAAGTGAGTGCAAAGCACTGCATCGGGTTTGAATTGTTTCAAATGATTGGTGAATTTTTTACGCGAGTTGCTTGGAAAAGCGCGGCTTAATTTTCCCAGTCGCCGGACCACTTTCAAACTGTCGGTCTTGCTGAAAAGCATTCCCCAGAGTTCCGGCGCGCGCTCAACCAGTTGCACGTAGCCGTCGGCGTAAACTTTTTTGTGCAACGGCGAAAAGAACTGGATGAGGTCCACCCGCTCGACGGCGTCAGCGGGGCGCAACGCGCGCCACGCCTCCTCCAACGCGGCAGCAGCGGCGACGTGCCCGGCGCCCGCGGTGACGGTCGCAATCAGGATGCGCATGGAATGGCCCAGAGCTTGCCGGAGCAGGTGGGGGTTGAG
>DATEGR010000022.1:0-9401 GCA_035279985.1 Verrucomicrobiia bacterium | reverse complement strand
TTTAAAGATGCCGTCAGTCATGAGCCGTACTTTGAAGCCGAGCTGGGGGGAACGAATGTTGTTCGTCTGACCAACCTGTCTGCTCCGCAAGTTGATCCGGGCGGCAGACCGTCGGTACAATTTACCCTGCAGTGCACTTACCCCGATCGAATCCGATGAAATTGTCCAAAGACAAACGCAATCAGCTCACCCTTGTGCTCGTCGGCACATTGGTGGTAATCGCCTTGATGTGGTTTGAGCTAATTCAGCCCCGGTACGCGGCGCTGGCGCGGGCGGTCGCGAGTCAAAGCGCTGCTCAAAAAAAACTCGACGGCATTCAAACTGCCATCAAGCACGCCAACACCACCGCCGCCGAATTAACCAACGTGACGCAGACTCTTTCAAACGACGAGAGTGACATGGCCTCGGGAGACCTTTACTCCTGGAGCTACAACACCCTTCGGCTTTTTAAAGCCCAGTATCAAGTGGACATTCCCGAAATCGGCCACCCGGATGTCGGGACGGTGGACTTGTTTTCGTCTTTTCCCTTCAAGCAGGTTAAATTCACCGTTACCGGGACGGCCTATTATCATGACCTGGGCAAATTCATTGCCGATTTTGAAAATACGTATCCGCATATTCGGGTCGTCAATTTGCAAATCCAGCCGGCGGACGCTGCGGATGGCCCTGAAAAACTTTCCTTCAGGATGGACATTGTTGCCTTGGCAAAATCCACCTCCTAGCCAACCAAACTCCTATGAAGCGGCCATGAACAATTTCAGCATAAAAATAATGACGGTTTCGTTTGCGCTTGGGTACGCGATGCTCCTTGCGGCTGGCGCCGCGCCGGCGCCTCAATCCACCATGACCAATGCGATCCGTTCAATATTTATCCTTCCCTCAGATCCCCGGGAAGGCCGCGACCCGTTTTTCCCCGACTCCACCCGGCCTTATAAACTTGCCGCTGCCGCCAATCCTCGAGCGGCTGATGTGTCATCACTGGTGGTGAAAGGATTTTCCGGATCGATGGATCGCCGATTGGTCATTATCAATAATCACACGTTTGCCGCCGGCGACGAAGGCGACGTTATTACACCCGCCGGCCGCATCCATCTCAGCTGCATTGAAATCAAAACCAATTCTGTTGTGATTGAAGTTGGCGGACAACGCCACGAAATGTTTTATTTCGACAAACCTTAAGGTCGAAAACCATCAGAACCTTAAAATTTAATCGGGTGTTCGTTCCGAATTAATTTATTCGGGGAGGTATGTATTTTTGCTTTGAGCCTGGTTGATCGATTTCACATTTTTCAGGTCGGGGCCTGGCATTGACGTTTCTCAGAAAAATTAAAAGTCCCGGGCTTCTTCGGGGTTGGCTCGGTATCTGCTAAGTACTTCCACCATTGGACTAAAAAACCAATAAAAACAAAAAAATATGAAATCGAAACTGCTAATTGCCACGCTGTGTGTGGGACTTGTCTCGCAATGGTGGGCTATGTCTCAAACTGATACCAACAGTGTCGCGACGAACCAACCCGCGATGAGTGAGTCGGCCCCGGCGGCTCAGCCCGCCACCGCCACCACTACCGAAACCGCGGCTCCTGTTGCCGCCAATGCGGCAGCCATGCCGGCTGCCAGCACCGATACGTCTTCCCCCGGTGCCAGCGGCAGCAACGACACCGCCAGCGTTACGGCCAGCAGCACACCGGCCATGACGACGAACGCGGAACCGTCAGGAGTGGAGAGCACCAATGAAACTGCCGGCATCACCTCCAACGCGCCGGTCGTGTTGCCGATTCAATTCCAGGACGTTCCGATTACTACGGCCATCGAAAATTTGGCCCGTCTGGCCGGAATCAATTATCTGCTCGACCCGAAGATCGGTTACGGCCAGCCCGATCAAAACGGGCAGGTCAAGCCCGAACCGACAATTTCCGTCCGCTGGGAAAATGTCTCCGCCCGTCAGGCGCTGCTGGCGGTGTTGGATAATTATAACCTTCAACTCGTCGAAGATCCGAAAACCAAAATCGGCCGCATTAGCGTCAGAAATCCCAATGCGGCGCCGCCGCTGATTACCCGGGTCATCCAACTCAAATATGCCAGCGTTTCGAACATGCAGGCCGCGGTGGATAGCGCCCTGACCGACAAACGCAGCCGGGTGGTGCCGGACGCGCGCACCAGCCAACTGGTTGTGGTCGCCACCGAAAACGAACAAGACGCCGTGGACACGCTGGTTGAACAGCTTGACAAACCCACCCGCCAGGTCTTGATCGAAACCCGGTTGATGGAGGTTTCCAGTTCGCCCACCACCACCAAGGGCATTGATTGGTCGGGCACTTTGAGCGGACAAAATGTTACGTTTGGAAACAATGTCATTGGCGGACAAGCAATGCGTTACGGACAAACTCCTTCGTTTATCACCAACCCGATTACTGGTGGTTTTGACGAACTAATCACCTATGGTCAGAACAACCTTGTTCAGTCTCCTGGCTTGCTGGTTGATACGATGAAGGGGTTCAACCCATCAACCGCCTTTCTTGATGCCGATGGCGTAAGAGCCGTGCTTTCTTTCTTGAACCAGGATTCCGATGCCCAAACCATCGCCACTCCTCGCGTCGTCACGCTGGATAATCAAACCGCACATATCGAAGTAACGCGAGCCGTTCCGATTTTTGCGACCACGGCCGGTACGCAAGGCTCGCCCGGCGGTTCGCAGGTGGCTTACACCAACCTGGGAACCATCCTGGACGTTACCCCGCGCATTTCCGCCAACGATTACATCTGGCTCACGGTTCAACCGGAGGTTTCCAGTGTGTTCGACACCGTTACAAAAATTGTTGCCGGTGTGGAGAACCAGGCGGACGAATATGATGTCCGCAAGGTTACCACCCAGGTTCTAATCCCTAACGCGAACACACTGGTCATGGGTGGCTTTATCAAGGACAACACCAAAAATATTTACACCAAGGTGCCCATCCTGGGTGACATTCCGGTCCTGGGATATGCGTTTCGGTCTGAAAATAAGGGGCTTGATAAAGACAATCTGCTGATTTTCATCACCCCGACCATCGTCAAAGACACGGACTACCAGCCGACCTCAACCGCATTCCTGCAGTCCAGTCCCTTGGGGCCAAAACAGCCCATGAATCCTAAAACTCCGTGGAATAGCGCCAAGCCGTATGACTGGAGCAATCCGAAAAACACGGACCCCTATTACGATGTAGCCAATCAATCGGCAAGTGACTGGCAAACGCCCAACAGGGCGGCCGAGTCTTCGGCCACGACGAATTCAACGGTTAATCTTAACCCATAAAAGGAAACTGGTTCTTGACGGCGCGTTCTTCTGAACGCGCCGTTATTTTTTAATCAGTCGGGTTTGCGGCGGCGGTCCTCTTCAAATAATCAAATGAATATATCCCGGTTGCGTGTCCATCCGCCCACACCGGCTGAATCGCATAGCCGCCCACCATGGCAACCCGGACCAGCTGGAATGCCGCTGCGGTCAACGGCCGCGCGGGATTTTTATAAATATTTCCCAAAATATCCGCTTCGCCCTTGCAACCCGCGCAGGGACAACATCGCCGCAACGTCTCCAGCGGAATGAAACTTTCGCTGCCGTCGTCCCATTTGATGGCCAGTTCCTGGCCGATCGGTTGAATGTCCAACGGTCGCATCAACGCTTTCTCAAACGCCGCTCAAAGGCGGCCAGCGTCTCGGGGCTGACGTGATGTTCAATCCCCTCGGCGTCCAGCTCGGAGGTTTTTTCCGAAATGCCCAACGAAAGCAAAAAAGCCGCCACCGTTTCGTGCCGCCGTTTGCATTCCACCGCCAGCCGATGCCCGGCTTTGGTCAAGAAAATGGATTGGTACGGGCGGGTGTTCACGTAACCCGCCTGCCGCAAGCGGGACAGGGTCCGATTGACGGTCACATGCGTGACGCCGAGCCGCCGCGCCAGATCCACCACGCGCGCTTCGCCGAGGGAGGCCGACAAATCAGCAATGGCCTCGACATAATCCTGCGCAACTTCCGTGGCGCGGTCGCGTCGCGAACGGCGGAAGTTTTCCGCCTGGGGCGCAGACAGCCGGGTCGGTGACGCGCGAGTCGCGCCGGGCGGCTTTCGATGAGTGCGCGGCATAATGTTTTTAAAAGTGGAGCCCAACCTGCCGGCAAAGTCCAGTTTTATTTTGTAACTCATGCTACATTCCGCTTTGACAGCCGGAACTTTACTTGTATCTTATGCTACATATTTGGCTCATGGCCATCAGGGTGTGAAGACGAACGACTCCAAAACAACCAGCGGGATTGCCGCCGGATCAGGGTGGCGCAAGCCGGCGGGGCAGGTTTCCCTCCCGGAAGTGCACCGCAGTGTGGTCGTTCCCGTGAACGCGCCGTTCTGGCGGAAACTGCTGGCGTTTTCCGGGCCCGGTTTCCTCATCGCCGTCGGTTACATGGATCCTGGCAACTGGGCGACCGACCTTTCCGGGGGGGCGCAGTTTGGTTACACCCTGCTGTTCATCGTCATGGTTTCCAATCTCATGGCAATTCTGCTCCAGCACCTGTCCATCAAGCTGGGCATCGCCACCGGGCGCGACCTGGCCCAGGCGTGCCGCGATCATTACTCGACCACCACGGTGTGGTTCCTCTGGATTCTCTGCGAAATTGCCATCGCCGCCTGCGATCTGGCGGAAGTCGTCGGCTCGGCGATCGCACTGCAACTCCTGTTCGGCATCCCGCTGGTTTGGGGCTGTCTCATCACGGCCGCCGACGTCGTGGCGGTGCTCTTTTTGCAGACGAAAGGCTTCCGCTACATCGAGGCGTTGGTGATCACCTTGATTGCCACCATTGCCGGTTGTTTTGCCGCGGAACTGTTTTTTTCCAAACCTCACCTGGCGCCGATGCTGCTGGGTTTTATGCCCAGCCCGGACCTTTTGAGGAATCAAGGCATGCTCTACGTCGCCATCGGCATTATTGGTGCGACGGTGATGCCGCACAATCTGTATCTGCATTCCTCCATCGTCCAGACACGCAAATTCGAGCAGGACACCACCGGCCGGCGTGAAGCCATCAAGTTTGCGACCATAGACTCGACGGTGGCGCTCATGTTCGCGCTGCTCGTCAATGGGGCCATTCTTGTCCTCGCGGCGGCGGCGTTTCATTGGTCCGGCCATCAAAATGTGGCGGAAATCCAGGACGCCTACAAATTGTTGAGTCCATTGCTCGGCGTCGGCGGGGCCAGTATTTTATTCGCCGTGGCGCTGCTGGCTTCGGGACAAAATTCCACGCTGACCGGCACGCTGGCCGGGCAGGTCGTCATGGAAGGTTTTGTGAACGTCCGGCTGCGCCCGTGGTTGCGCCGGCTGATTACCCGGCTTCTGGCCATCGTTCCCGCTGTTTGTGTCATCGGCATTTTCGGCGAAAGCAAAACCACCGAACTGCTCGTCGCCAGTCAGGTTGTCTTGAGCATGCAATTGGGATTTGCCGTCTGGCCGCTGATGCGGTTCACCGGTGAAAAGAACAAGATGGGCGAATTTGCAAACCGAACCTGGATTAAAATTCTCGGCTGGACGACGACCGCCGTCATCATCATCCTGAACCTCAAACTGCTGTTTGACACCTTCACGCCGGCTGCCGTCCTGAAGGCGTTTTACGGGCATCTCGGATTGTCCGTGCCGACGCAGTAGCGACCATGTACCGGCATATCCTCATCCCGCTGGAAAACAGCGCTGCCGACCAGGTCATTCTGGACCACGTCACACCACTGGTCCGGTTGACCGGGGCGAAATTGCTGTTGTTGCACGTTGCCGACGGCTGGGTGGCGAGGAATTTCAACCAGCTCAAACTGGCTGAATCCGAGGAAATGAAAAATGACCGCGAATATCTGGAAAAAGTCGCCGTTAAACTTCGCGGCGACGGGTTTTCGGTCCAAACTATGTTGGCGTTGGGCGATCCGCCGCAGGAAATCCTCAAAGTGGCCGAAGGCGAACATTGCGATTTGATTGCCATGACCAGCCATGGCCATCGCCTGTTTGGCGACCTTTTACACGGCAGCACCATTACCGAAGTCCGCCATAAAACTTCAATTCCCATTCTCGTGGTGCGGGTGAGGAAAAAATAATCGGCTCAGCCTTTCCCGGGTGGTGAATCCGCCGGTCGCTCGACCAGATGCAGCAAATTGCCTTCGAGGTCTTCAAAGAACAACACCCGTCCACCGCCGGCCGCCGGCCGGACTGCTTCGCCAAATGTTACGCCGCGTTTTTCCAGTTCGGCTTTGGCGGCCTCAATTGAATCCACCCGCAACGCAACGTGGCGAAAACCGGCAAGTTTGTTGTTGCCACGGTTTTCCGACGCGCCTTCGGCGGCATAAATTTCAAACCACCCGCCATTGGGCAGGGCAATCAGGCAGGTTGGCGGATTCTGGCCGTTGTTGAAAATTTCGCGCGCGCCCAGGACCCGCTCATACCAGCTTTTCAGAGCGACGGGATTCGGAGAGGGAATGGCGATATGTTCGAAGGCAATGTTCATTTGAATGTTAAATGAGTGATTCGTTAAATGGTTAAATCTGTGAAGGTGGGTCCGCAATCACTTATTTAACCAGTCAATGATTTAACCGATCAACCGGCTGAAATTTTCGTTCGTCCGCTTGGAATTTCTTGTATCATCGCCGAACAACTTTATGAAAAGCGAATCCTTTCTCCGGCAGCGACTGATGTGTATTACGACCATTGATCGGGTGGACGACGCCGTGCCGTTGGCCAGGGCCCTCCTCGCTGGTGGACTGAATGTGATGGAAATTACCTTCCGTACCGCTGCCGCCGCCGAATCCATCCGGCGTGTCCGTCAGGAAGTTTCGCAGATGAGCATCGGCGCAGGCACATTGTTGACGGCAGAGCAGGTGCATCAGGCATCGGCCGCCGGCGCGCAGTTCGGCGTTTCGCCGGGCCTGAACGAAACGGTGCTGACGGCGGCCGGCAAAGTTCAGATGCCGTTTTTTCCAGGTGTCATGACGCCAACCGAAGTGGATCGGGCTTTGAATCTCGGCTGCAAATATCTGAAGTTTTTCCCAGCCGAACCCGCCGGCGGTGCCGCGATGCTCAAGGCGCTGGCCGCGCCGTTTGCGCATATCGGCGTTAAATTCCTTCCGACCGGCGGCATCACCACCACCACCCTGGCGAATTATCTGGCCTTGCCGCAGGTCGCCGCCGTCGGCGGCTCGTGGATGGCCGAAAAGAAACTCGTCGCCGAAAAAGCCTGGGACAAAATCACTGCGATTACCGCCGAAGCGTTGAAGGTGATTTCGGTATCGCCGGTAAAAAACTGACCGCACTATTTACGATTTACGACATTCGATTTACGCAACATTTGGCAAAACGGCGCGTCAATCGTAAATCGTATATCGCAAATCAATTCCCGATCGTCACCTGCAACGGTTGATCCCGCCGTTCGGCGAAGCGCTTGACGTAATCTTCCCACTGGACGTGGTTGGTGAAATCGCCGCTGCGATCCCAGCACGCGCCGAAATAATAGGTGAACGGCTGGCCAACGTTGACCGGGGTGATGGCAAGCAGGTCGCGGATGGGCGGGTAACCTTCATGCGTCGGCTGCGGTACCGCCGCGTGGAGGACGGTGTCCGGCATGTCCGGCGCGTCGTTCGTGAACGCTTCCACGTTATCTTTGGGCAGTAACATCGCGACGCCGATGATACCTTTCGGTTTGTCTTCCGGCTGCCAGTAGCTCATCCAGCCTTCGTTTTGGTTGCCGGCAATGAATTCTACGCGGTTGGTGGGGCACGCGCGCTCAGCCAGGCCGACGCCAATTGTTAGAGGCGACTTGTCCTCGCTGCTGAACGTGCTTTGCGCTTTGGTGAACCACGAGCCGGCATCAATGCTGTAACGCTTGACCTCGGAAACTTTGCGGCCATGGCCGGCATCCCAGGCGTCGTAGGTCAGTTCAAATTCCGACCGGATGGGGCCGGTGGTGATGAGCTTCCAGCTTCGGTAATTGCTGGACGTGTAAAGTTTCTTGCCGTCCCAGATGCCCAACCCGCCGCAGCCCCGGCTGTGGCCGACGCGGTAATCGTCCATGAACGAGCCGTTATCCTCGTGGTAATGACCGGTTTTATACATGGTATCAACGATGAGACCGCGGTCCTTTTTAATCCACACGTCCGGTGCGCTGCTGATGGTGCCTTCCGCCGGAATGAGCGCCAGGCCGTAGGCACGGTGTGCGATGCGGTCGCTCTCCCACGCAAAATCGTCGTAACGTTCCGGGACGTAACGCGCAAAGGTTTTGACGATGGGCGGCGGCACGACCGCCAGAGCCGAAGCGTCCAGAATGTAATAAGTCCGTGTCTCATGCGGCGCCAGGTCAACTTGGAAAAGTAATTTTTCTGTGTAAACCGGATTGTTTTTATCGGAAATATAAACTTGTGAATCCAAGATGCGTGAAGAAACACCATCCATCACAGCCAATGTTTGAGCGAGTTTGTGTGTGGATGGATTATTTCCAAGCGCAGGGATTACATTTATTTGAGGGTTGAGTTCTATCGTTTCAGAATCGCGGCGAAACATGGCGAGATTTGTCACCTTAACTGCTACATGGCCTGATGGCCATTGCACATTCGGAGTGGAAAATGTCGTCTCGAAATCAGTCGGCTTTGCTTTTTCGAAAACCGCCATCCGATAAATCTCACTGCCGGCCAGCAAAAATGCGCCGACGCCATAAGGTTCAGTTGAGTCGGCATCGAAGCTTTTAGGATCGGCGCCGGGAGGTTGAACATGCGTCAGTTTGCCATCTGCACCTACGCAATCCACGAGTGCCGTCCAGCCCTTGCGTACTGCCGGTTCAAACGTCACACGGTCGAGCAATCCTTGATTGACCCCCCAGGCCAGGGCGTAGGTGAACAGGGCGGAACCGCTGGTTTCCTTTTCAGGATAATCTTTCGGGTCCAGCAAACTGGCGTGCCAAAGACCGTCGGGTTGCTGGAGGGCCACAACTTTCGCAGCCATGTCTTTGAACAACTGCTCAAAGCGCGGGCGGTCCGGATGGTTCGTCGGCAGATATTGCAGCACGCGCACCAGCCCGGCCATGACCCAGCCGTTGCCGCGGCTCCAGAAAATCTTCTGGCCATTGGCTTCGTGTTTGTCGAAATACGTGCTGTCGCGGAAAAACAAATGTTCCTCCTTGTCGTATAGAAATTCCGTGGTGCGCCACCAGTTGGTCACGGCAAAATTGAGATACCGCTCGTCACCGGTCGCAGCGTAAAGCCGCACCCAGGTCGGCGGTGCCATGAACAGCGAATCGCACCAGGACCAAAGTTCCTGCGCTTTGCCGTGCGGTTGCGTGAAATCGAGGCCGGGTGCGTCCGAGGGATTCACGAGAATGAAATCAAACCGTTCACGCAACGGTTCAATCATTTTGTTTTC
>DATEGR010000021.1:0-4486 GCA_035279985.1 Verrucomicrobiia bacterium | reverse complement strand
CCCAGCCCTCTCCCCCGGGGAGCGGGGGATCTTAACCGCAGAGGTGCGGAGATTTGACACGATTTGCGGGAAAAGTGCCCTGCAAATCTGTCGAGCAGGACAATAGACTTCCCCCATTCCCCAATGCCGGTAGCGGTTTCTTAGTTTTTGCCCTTTTCACGGGCGCCATGACTCCGCAGTTCGGCTTCAATCTCGGGGAACCCTTTCTCGAGCGCAAACATCAGCGCCGTCTTTCCAAGGCCATCGGGAACATTCGGGTCGGTGACTCCATTCGCCAGGAGCCATTTAGTCATCGGCAGGTGGCCATCCCGCGCGGCGGCGCTCAAGGCCTGATTATAGTCTTTCGCATCGGGCGGCAGTTGCGGCTTCAAGGCGTCGGCGACAACAACATCACCGCTAATCGCGACGTGGTAGAGGAGCGTATAGCCATGCGGACCTTTGGTCGTAGCGATGCCGGGGTCGGCCTTCAGCAACGCCAGCAGCACGTCGCGCTCACCGAGCATGGCTGCGCAGAAACTGTCGATGCGCGCACCCTGCGAAAGCAGGTAGCGTGCGATGTCGCGGCGTCCAACGTGGGAGGCTCCGCCCAGGGCCGTCTCCCAGTCGCCCTGGCCCCAATCCCATGCGGCCACGACAAACTTTGGATCCTGGTTCACCATCTCCTTCACCTTGTCGAGATTAACGTGACCTGCCTGCACGAAGCGAAAGACCTGTGCCAATGGTTGAGGCGGCGGTCGTTTGAGTTCAGCGGGCGGTGCTTTTGGTGCGGGAGTGGATGCGACCAGACCCGGTTCATCCGCAAACAATCGAGGCACGGCCACCGCGGCGGCGCCGGCGATGCCGGTCGTAATAAAGGTTCGTCTATTTTGATTCATAGGAAATCGCGTTTCTTAGCCCGACGTTCCCAAACTGAGCAACGGCGCGAAAACCGGCCAGCGCCAAATCGGACAATTGTCCCGGCCCAACGACGGAGCCGCCGTTGGCTTCAGAGTGACGATGGTCCGCATGCCTGCCATAGCTCTTAACTCAATGCGCCTCTCCCACGATAAACTTCTCTCGCGTGATCTCCACGACATTGGTCTCACTCCGGGCTGTGTCAATGACTAGCAGGTGAAGCTTTGAGCCAATTGGCCCGCTGGTCATGTCCATGCACTCCAGCAACGACTTGTCAGCGGTGTCGATGCCGTCAATCTGTTGAATAACCAGTCCCGGATGCAGTCCCGCACTCGCCGCGGGTGTGCCAGGCGCAACGCTCTGAATTTCGAGCCCGTTGTTGCTGATGGTGAGACCAACGCCGATGAGGCTCACAACAGGTTCTTTCGCTTGGCGCCGGTGGAAGAAAACCAAAAGCACGACCAACAGAACCAGGACCACCAGAACGGCTATGCTCAATTTGCTGATGCGTTTCACGTCATCACTATAGACACCGTTCCACGATTTTTTGTATATCACGGCGATGCTTTCAGCGAGTGGCGGGCCGCAACCGGTGATCCAGATCAGTGGTTATGGAGCTGCTTTTTGATTCACGACCTCCCTCTCCTCAAGGAGAGGGCTTTCACGCCCGCCGTCAACTTGTAGATCCGTGTGGCTGGTTTGCCGGACGCACGTTCGCAAAACCAGGATTCACCAATGATGATTTCCTCTCCTGGGGGAGAGGATAAAAGGTGAGGGCGGTCGTCCAAACCAAAAGTCCGGCGGACGCTCTGAATCAATCAGTGACGTGCAAAGCTCGTCCCTCCGAACTCATTTCACAAGGTCGCTGGCCAGCGGGCAGTCCTTTAATTGTTTCAGGCCTTCGACGACGGCTTCGGCGTTCAGCTTGGCCCCGATTTTCGTCGTGTGCTGGTAGTCAAAGAAGTACTTGGCGGCCTGTTCCTTGCCCAGCGCATCGTAACGGTTTGCGGCCAGGGTGTTCAGGTCAAGGAAGGGCGCACCGCTGGCTTTGGCGGCTTCAGCGGCCCATTGGGCATAACCGTCCAGGCCACGCTTGATCTTGCCGTCCACCCACTGGTTGCGCGGAGCAGACGAGCAAATGATGGCGGTTGCACCTTTGGCTTTTGCGTCTTTGACATATTGGCGCATGTACCAGCCGTAGGTGTGGATGGTCTCCTTCTGATGGGTCACGGGCGACTCGATTTCCTTCGTTTCATCACCGTTGCCGGCCACGGTCACGCGGTCGGGATAGTTCTGCGAATTCTTGGCGTCGTTATGGCCGAAGTGAAGCATCACGAAGTCGCCGGGTGCGAGCTGTGCCACAATTTTGGCCCAGGCGCCTTCTTCAATGTAACCGCGACTGCTGCGACCGCCGCGGCCCTCGTTATAGACATGGATTTTGGCGGGGTCGAAAAGCGGGATGAGTTCGGAGCCCCAGCCCCACGGGCCGGTCTCGCCGTTGCCATGGCCGGTCTTCACGATGGAATCGCCGACGAGAAACAGTGCCGGATGCAGCACTGTATTGGTCATTCCTGCCGTCATCGTCTTTTCCTGTGCGCGCGCCATCCCGGCAATTGAAAGTGTGAAAACGAGCAATAACAAAATGGGTGTGCGAAGGCGGGAGATCATCATGGTGGAACAATTATTTTGAACATCAGGGACACGATTCAAGCTTAAAGATCATGCCACGCTGGCAGATATGCGGTTGGGCGACTGCCAAAGTAGCGGCGACGCCTCGTCGCCAGCAGGTGAACACGACGCCCACGTCGTATTTTTACACGCACCGAATGGTTCACTGACGGAGGCCGGCGACGAAGGCGTCGCTGCCACGTCCAAGCGACGCGCGTCGTTTCTACAGTTGCGCCAACTGCATCGTTCCGGCCAGGGAGAGGGCTTCCACATTCGCTGCGTATTTGGAGATGCGTGTGGCTGGATTTGCGCGTTGTAGTGTCGGCGCTGTGCGCCGATATCGAGCCACAGGCTCGACGCTACAGCAAATCAGGCCACTACCGAAGATGCATGTGGCTGGATTTGCCGGACGCACATCCGCAAGACCAGGATTGACCAATGACGATTTCCTCTTCCGGGGGAGAGGATAAAAGGTGAGGGCGGTCGTCCAAACCAAAAGTCCCTTGCACCCTCTGAATCAAGTTGGGGACTCACAGAGCTCGTCCCTCCGAAGTTACGCAGCAAGGTCCCTGGTCCGGGTTATGTTACGGCGAGTGGAGACGGAAGAAGCCGGCTTTGCCGTTCACATTGTTGGTGTGGACATAATTGGTGCCAGCCGTGGTTACCCCAGCGATCACGTTGCTCCAGCTTCCGGGGGCCAGGTTGGTGCTGGTCTGTAAACTGTAATTCGTGGCCGAGGACGGCCATGAGACCACGGCGTTGCTTGGGTTTACAAGTTTGATGCTCAGGAAAACGGGCGGGGCCTGAGCAGTTGTGTTGGTAATCATCAAGGTGAAAACCGTGGCACCATAAATGCCCTGGCCAAGACTCCCGGGAGGAAGGGTGATGGCCGCAAAAGTTCCGCTGTGCGAACCGTAGTCCATCAGGGCAAATGAGTTGCCGTTCGCGGGGATAAATCCATTGAGCCAGGCGACATTGGCGGTGCCGTTGAGCGCCACGTTGCCCGTGACATTGATTTGCCCGAAGCTGCTCAAGCCGCTCACGCCAAAAGCCAGGGTACCGCCAGTCGTGGTAAAATTTCCATTGAAGCCAAGGATTCCCATCAGGGCATTCACCGTGGCATTGTTGGTGAAGCTTACATTAATGGTGCTGGTGCCCGGTCCGCCGGATTTGCGGAAGGTCCCGGCGTTGTTGAAGAACTCGTCACCCGCACAGATGCCGCAGGTGATATACGCGTTGGTTTGGATGTCCCAGAGCGCGCCCGTTTGATTGTAAATCCCGCCCTTGTAAGTCGAGTTATTGTTATAGATGGTCAGGTTGCCCGCCCCGCTCATGGTTACCGTGCCGGCATTGGTCAACACGTTGTCCAGACTGACACTCCCGGTGATGTTCAACACCCCGCCGTTGGCAATGGTCAATAGGCCGGACACGGTGCCGCCCGCCCAGTTTAGCGTGCCTGTCACCGTGTTGGTGCTGACCAGCGTTACACCATTGAGCGTCAGGTTGCTGATTGCGCCACCATTCTGGAAGGCCGGTCCCAATATCACGTTGCCCGACGCCAACGCCAGATTGGTCGGCACATTCTGCGTGAGCGTGAGCGTCGTCCCGATGAATTCGCAAAGACCCAATCCGGTGATGAGCGGCGGGATGCCAATCGTGAAATTGCCGCCGGCAAATTCAGTGATCGCACTCGCAGAGGTGCCGTAGGTGCCGGCCAGGGGGCCGCCGCTGTTGAAACTCAGGATGCCGATCAGGTTGGTCACCGTGGCGTTGTTGGTGAAGGTCACATTAATGGTGCTGGTGCCCGGTCCGCCGGATTTGCGGAAGGTCCCGGCGTTGTTGAAGAACTCGTCACCCGCACAGATGCCGCAGGTGATATACGCGTTGGTTTGGATGTCCCAGAGCGCGCCCGTTTGATTGTAAA
>DATEGR010000020.1:0-2647 GCA_035279985.1 Verrucomicrobiia bacterium | reverse complement strand
TCGCCGCTGCGGGTTTTGAACGGCTTCCCGTCCTCGCCCAGAATGGAACCGAACCAGGCATGAGCCAGTTTGAGTCCGGAATTCCGAGTCCGGAGTTCGGAGTTGGCCTGTCGCCATTTGTGGAACACAGTGAACACCTGTTGAAAGTGCAGCTGCTGGCGGCCGTCGGTGACGTAAATGATTTCATCGGGTTTCCACGAATCGAGCCGGAATTCGAGCGTCGCCAGATCGGTCGTGGCATAATTGAAGCCGCCGTCGCTTTTTCGAATGATCAGCGGGTGCTCCTTTAACGGGGGGACATCCTCGAAGAAAACCACAATCGCACCCTCGCTTTCACGCGCGATGCCTTCGGCGATCAAATCCTGGACCAGGAATTCCAGACGCGCATGGTAATGGCTTTCGCCATAGGTCTGATCGAATTTCACACCCAGGCGGTTGTAAATGGCACTGAATTGTTTCAACGAAAGGTCGCGCATTTCCTGCCAGATGCCCAGATTCTTCGGTTCGCGCCGTTGCAGTTCGACCAGCTCCTGCCGTGCTTCATCCAAAACTTTTTCGTCGGCCTGACTCGCAGCAAACACCAGTTTGTAGAGCCGTTCCATTTCACCCAGCGGATCGGCCTGGAGCGCCTCGCGCTTCAGGTGCTTTTTCCAGCCGACCATCAACAAGCCGAACTGCAAGCCCCAGTCGCCGATGTGGTTGTCGGTGATGACGCGGTGTCCGAGCAGCCGTAATGTGCGCGCGAGGCAATCGCCCAGGATGGTCGAACGGATGTGGCCGACGTGCATCGGTTTGGCGACGTTGGGTGAACTGAAATCAATCACGACGGTCCGCGGTTGCGCCGCCTTGTCAAAAAACAGATGTTCGCCGCGGGTGGCGGCCTGGAGGGCTTGTGCCAGGGCGGAATTTTTGAGCCGGAAATTCAAGAAACCCGCACCGGCGATTTCAACCTGCTCGCAGATTTCAGAAACATCCAATTTTGCCAGAACGTCCGTGGCCAGCTGGCGCGGGTTCAGCTTCCGTGTCCGGGCCAGCGCCATCAGGGCGTTGCTCTGGTAATCGCCGAATTTCGCGTCCGGACAGGGACGAACCAGAACCGCCGAGAAGTCCGCCTCCGGCAAAACGGCGCGGACGGCCATTTGTAAACGGAGTTCAATATGTTTGTGCGGAAGCACGGACAAAATTTTAACCGCGAAAGACGCGAAATACACTAAAGAAACAATGACCCTTCTCTAAACCATTTCGCGTATTTTGAGTATTTCGCGGTTTAGAAATATGGAACCTGCACAGCTCGTCCCTCCGTATAATTACTTTTTTCCGTATTCCTTGATGATGTTGAGCATCGCCTCGGCCTCGGGCGCCTGTTCGAGCGCCTGGCGGAACTCGGCCTTGTGGAGAAGCTTGGCGATGTTGGCGAGCGTGTGCAGATGTTTCTGGAATTGACCCTGCGGCACCAGAAAGAGCATGACGAGCTTGACCGGCTGGTTATCGAGCGCGTCGAAGTTGACGCCTTTTTTGGAACGGCCCAGCGCGCCGACCACCTCGTGGATCAAATCGGTCGAGGCGTGGGGAATGCCAATGCCGAAACCGATGCCGGTGCTCATGGACGTCTCGCGCTTTTTCACCGCGGCGGTCACGGCGTCCTGGTCGCCAGCCTGAATCTTGCCGGTGGCCACCAGATTGCCGATCAATTCGTCAATGGCTTCCCACCGGTTCGTCCCGCGCAAATCAGGGATGATTTGTGCCTTGCTTAAGATGTCGCCTAAATCCATAGCGCTGCTTGCCAGCCATTTGAACCGGACCGCGCACATTTCACAAGCGCGAAATATTTGCAGGTTCGGCAATTCGTCTTTAGAACCAGTGCGCCAGCCGGTTGAAAACCTCGCCCGTACCCTCCAACCACCAACCCAGCGCGTTGAATAATTTTACTTTTTCCGTAAGCAGCGGGACGCCGAACAACAGTACCCCGACGTTGCCCAGGAAGATAATCACCGCGGAAAACAAATAACCCTGCGACGTGATGTCCGTCTGCCTTGTCTTCAAGGCGTGCCAGGTCAGGGTCACGTGAAACGCGTACGCCGCGCCGACGGCCAGATGGAACCAGACCGGGTAACTGCGCCAGTCCCAAATCAAACGGCCGACGGCAAATACCGCGATGACCAGCACCGCATATAACGGAAAAAAATATGGCGCGAGCACGATGAGAAAATTGGTTTTGGAGATGACCACGTGGCCGCCGTCGGCGGTGACCTTCATTTTTTTGACCCGGCCGCCGAAGAGCCAGGCCCACAGGGCGTGCGTCAGTTCGTGGCCAAACACGTAAATCCACATCGGTTTGGGCAGCAGCAGATAAATCACCAGCCAGCACGCTCCGCCCGCCAACAGCGGCACCCAGACTGTGTCCGCACCGTAACCGGCATGCAACACCTGACTTAATGCCATCGCCGCCCCGGCGCAGACCGGCAACAGCAGGACGGCGATGATGAATTTGATCCACTTCGGCACGCGCTGCGTAGGCTGCTAGAGAAGCAGCCGTGTTACCGGTGGAAGCGCACGCAACGGCCTTCACGTCGAGGAACTTGGCCTCCGTCATGCCGGCCGTCATTCCCAGGTCCTTGAACGATCCGGTATGCGACGTTCCGCATTG
>DATEGR010000019.1:0-3905 GCA_035279985.1 Verrucomicrobiia bacterium | reverse complement strand
AAGGCGTTGGTCGTGGCGACAAAGTAAGTCTGGCTGTCGCCCGTGGCCAGCGCGTTGGTCGGATTCTGGTCCTGAATGAAAGTGGAACAGGCCACGTTGAGCTGATTGGTGATGCCCGCCTGGAGTGAATCCGGCAGATTGATCAAACCCCAGCCTTCGTAATTAATCGTGTTTTGGGCCTGGTAGTTGTAAAAACCGGTCGCCCGCGCGCCGTTGACCAGCATCGCCTTGAGCATCGCCGGGCTCGGCAGGGTGCCATAGGCACTGGCATAAAATTCCTGCATCAAGGCCAGCGTGCCCGACACCGCCGGCGTGGCCATGCTGGTGCCGGTTTCGTAGCGGTAATACGGACCCGGCCCGGTGCTGGCGGGATTGGGTTTGCCAATGTCCAGGTTCAGATTGCTCAATACCAGGAAGAAATCTCCGGTGCTGTTGGTCGTGATGACGTCGGTTAATACGTCAAAGCTGATCGGGTTCGCCGTATTGTTGCTGACGGCATAATTGAAAGCCCCAAGGAAACCTTCCGAGTTGAAGATTTGCTGGAGATATCCGGCCGGAGCATTGGGGTCGCCGGGAATGAACAGAGGGTCATTGGCACCGACGAAGTCGTAAACGGTGGGAGAGGTAAACAAGCCCACATAGATCGGCAAATTGGGGAAGGGAAATGGCGATCGCGCGTTGGGAAAGACATCAATGACCAATTGCACCGCGTTGGTGGGCGCGCTGGGAAAGGGACTGGAAAAGACCGACCCCGGCTGGACAATGAGATCGCTGAAGGTCTGGATCTGATCATTCGTCGGGCTTTGGTAGAAATACGTGCCGATGTCCCATTGCTCGGAACGGGTGGAAATGATGAACGTGCCCGGCGCGACCACGTCCGGCTTGTACCGGCCGAACGTGCCTTCGAGGCCGATGCCCACATTGCCGCGGCTCGAAAATCCCGCCACGCGGTAGCTGGTGGAAGTCATCAGTTTCCACGGCTGGCTGGTGTTGGTGCTGAGCGTGCCATCGGCGTTGGCCGTAATCGTCGTGACCACGTTGGTGATGTTGCGCTGCTCCTGCAGGGCGCCGACCGTGATCACATCCTTGGCCGTGGCGGGCGATTCGATCGAATCGGCAATGCCGCCGCCAAAATCGGTGTCGTCGCCGCCGTTGCCGGCGTTGCCGGCGGCAAACACAAACAATACCGGTTGCGACCCGGTCACGAAGGGCAAGGCGTCGCGCACCGCCGCGTCATAACTGGCCGCCGCCAAATCGTACGCACTGACGCCTTCATAGACCCAACTGTTGTTGGAGATGAGCGCGTTGGTCAGCGCCGGCACCTCCTGGAAATACTGGTCGGAAATGATGTTGGTGTCCGAGCCGCCTTCGATGCCGCCCACCGAATACAAGGTGGCCCCCGGCGCCATGCCGCGGAATTGGAAATTCGTCCCCGCGCCGTTAAACAATGTCGAACCCGGCGCGTTGGTCACGGTCGTGGATTCCGTTCCGTCACCGGCGATGATGCCGGCCACGTGCGTGCCATGACCGTTGGTGTCCACCAGGCTTTGCGGCGCGTCACCGATGACGCCAACAGCACGGCCGTACTGAGCACTGGCGGTTAAATCAGGATGCAGGGCGTCAATGCCCGTGTCGTTCACCTCCACAAGGACATTCGAGCCGGTTAGATTCATGTAGTTTGTCGCCGTGACACTGTCGGCCGCCACACCCACGGTCGAGCGTGACAGGTCGGTCGCAACGGCACGCGGATGGTACGGTTCCACGATTTGGACCCCGGACAAAGTGGCCAGGGCCGTCCAATTCCCCGGTGGAATGACGCGGACGATGGGGCCGAAAGGTGACTGATCCCGCCCCACCACCTGCCCGCCAAGCTTTTCAATCTGCTGCGTCGTGGCCGGGGCGTCGTCGGCGAACAATCCGAGATTCAGGATCGTCTTATCCGGCAAATTCATCTGCCTGACCGCCTGGGGAAGCAATGGCGACTGGATTTTGTAATACGGCTCATAGGGAACAACCGCCTGCGTCTGCGGGTTGCCGCCCAACAGCCCGGCCACGCTCGCGGAGGCGCGCACCAGATAGGCGTCATTCGGGATATAGGCAATGACCGTTGCGCCCGCCTGGGCGAGCATGGCCCGGAAGGCATTGTCAATCGGCCCGCGCGCCTGGACAATGTAAGCGCCGGGGTCGCCCTGCGGTTGCAGGTTCTTGGGGAAGGCAAAACTGAGCGGCAGGCTTGTGTCAATCAGCGCGTTCGCCAGCAATATGGCATGGCGGTCGCCCACCAACTGGCCGATGGCCCTGGTGGTGTTGCTCAACCGCCCGGCGAACCGGTTGGTGTTCCATTCCGCCAGGCTGATCTGCGCCGGGTTGGTATTGACAATTCCCCGGCTTGCCACCACCGGCGCGGCCGGAACGGGCCGGGTTGCGGCCACCGTGGGAGCGACGTTTTGCTTCTGCGCTGGCGAGCGGTTGCCGTGGTGCCAAAGGAACCACGCCCCCACCCCACACAGCAGGCACAACAGCCCCAAAGCCCATAATCGCGTACGCATAAACGGCCTTCTCGTCAGTTAGTATTGTACACAGTTTTCCTCAAAGCGAAAAGAGAATCCGAAAGCTTCAACCACGGACCGGCCGCGACAGTGCGCGAGCACGGCGGGCGAATACCGGTGAACACGGATTCCAGTTTCAAGCGGAACCGTACAAAAAATGGAGCAAACGGACTGCCGCCCGGTTTTGGACTGCGCCAGTCCTCTGGCGCTTCTGGACAATGGAAAGGCGCCGACAAAGCGGTGGAGGGCCACCGCACTCCAGGACGACAAGCGTTTTCCATGCGCCTCGTCGTTCCCATCTTCCATCTTCCATCTTCCATCTTCCATCTTCGTTTTCACATCAGTTCGATGGCAAAACATTAAACTGCTCAATCACCGCCGTGTTGTTCGTCGCCGACGGCACCACAATCCAGCTGCCGTTCACAACGTCGTTGGACAGCACGTCCACCCGGGTGCCGTTGAAGCGCACCACGGCGCGGGTGGCGGCCTCCGCCACCACCTGATAATTGGTGACCATGCCGAAATACGGCCCGCCGCCGGTGTAAATGCCGTTGGGCGCGGGTTTCAACGCCTGGCCGTAGCTGTAAATCACATAACCCGGCGTGTCACTGACCCGCAACAGCGACATCACCTGCTGTGGCAACCACTCATACAGCTCGTCGCTGATGCCGTTGACCTGTTGTACGGTGTCGTTCCAGTTCAGGAACGGCGACTGCCAGGTCATTTGGGGAACGGCCAGCACATCGCCGACGTGCTCGAACGAGCCGGTTAATCCGTCTGGATTGACAAAATTGGTACGCGTCTGATTGATGCCCGCGACCAATCGTCCCATGGCCGAATTCAATCCCGCCGGTCCGGCAGGATTGATGGGAAACCAGGTATTTGCCGCCGCGCCGGCGTGTACAATGGTATTGGTGGGAATGGCGCCATCCACGGCATTGTTGGAAAGCACGAGGACACCGCTGAACAAGGCCGACCACGCGGCCAAGCCGGCCTGGGGCGAGGGATTTCCTGCATCCACATTCACCGAGAGCTGGCCGCGCGTGGCATTGTCGTTGAGGGCCGTGGAGAAAACATCAAACAACAGCCGGTCCTGGGCTGGTGCGGCATTGTCCGCGTCAAAGGAATTGCCATTCCCGGTCCAGGTCAGCCAACTATTGGTGCCGATGTAGTTGGTAGTGACGCCGCTTACCTGGGTTTGCTGGAGGATGTCCGGCGACTTGAGATAAACTGTCTGCCAGGGCGTGCCGCGATGGACCCGGCCCAGCCAGCCCACGCTTGGGAATTTATAGGTCGGAAAATCCCAGTCATCCGACTGCCTCACCATCGGGTCTTTGAGCGCCAGGTTGTAAGGAT
>DATEGR010000018.1:0-2966 GCA_035279985.1 Verrucomicrobiia bacterium | reverse complement strand
GTTATTACACCGCATCCCGGCGAGGCCGCGCGGCTGTTGGGCCTGACTTCAAACGAGGTGCAGGCAGACCGCCCGAGAGCCTTGAGGGAAATTTCACAGCGCCTGGGCAATTGCTGGGTCGTGCTGAAAGGACATCAAACGTTAGTGGGCCGGAGCACGGGAGATATTTTTGTGAATTCATCCGGCAATCCGCATCTGGCCCAGGGCGGCAGCGGCGATGTCCTGGCGGGTTTCATTGCCGGATTGCTTGCGCAACCGGCATTGCGGGCCGATGTCGGCAAAACACTTTGTTTCGCCGTCTGGCAGCACGGCCACGCCGCGGACCTGTTGCAGGCTGCAAGAACAAATTGGGTCGTGGAAGATTTGGTGACTGAACTGGGCAAGGCAGGCTGAAAATTCAACGGTTCTTCAATTCAGCCGTTTGGCGGCGTGGCAAACTTCTGCGCCAACTCCTTCACCTTCGCAAGTCCAGCTGGCCGGTGCCAGCAGCGGTCTTCTATTTATGGACTGCGGCGGGACGCGCAGCGCCACGCCGCCTTCGCACGCATGAGCCATTACCTTCACTCGGAAATCTTGGGTCCGCTCGAGAGCGGTGTCGCCGCTTCGCTCTGCCACCGCACTCCAAGACGCTCCGCGTTCGCCAAGCCGCTGCATGGTCGCGCCAGCGTCTTGGACTGCGGTAGCCCTCTGCCGCTTTCGCTTTGCGTCAATTCGCGAAATTCGTGGATAAAAATCCGTGTTTATCCGTGTCCATTCGTGGTTGAAAGTTTTTGCGCTGTTTCCTTCACCTTCCGCAAATCCAGTTTGCCGGTGCCCAGCAGTGGAAACTGCTCCACGTGAAAAAACTGGTCAGCGCGCGGTTTCCAGAGATTCGGCAGGTCGCATTGCGCCAGCTTTTCCAGGCAGGCCTGCAATGGGTCATTCGCAAGCTTGTGCAACACCACCAGGCGTTCGCCCTTCTTTTCATCCGGCACGCCGGCGACGACGAAGGTCTGCTCGGTCGCGCCAGCGAGTTCGTGCAATTTTTCCTCCACCTTGATGTGCGGCACCATTTCTCCGCCGATTTTGCTGAAGCGGCTCAGGCGGTCGGTGATTTGCAGGAAACCGTCTTCGTCAATCGCCGCGATGTCGCCGGTGGCGTACCAGCCATCGCGTAGCACCTCGGCCGTTTTCTCCGGTTTGCCGAGATAACCCAACATCACGTTCGGGCCGCTCACGAGCATCAAACCGGGCTGGCCGGGCGGCAGATGTTCACCGTTCCACGGGTTTTCCGGACTGACGATGCACACGCCCACGCCCGGCAGCGGATGGCCGATTTTTCCCCGCTTGGCGCCGATCTGGCGGAAACCCGCCGAACGGAAGTCGTGCGTGTTCACCGCCACGGCCGGCGCGCATTCGGTGCAGCCGTAGCCTTCGAGCGGGCGGAGGCCGAACTGCTCTTCGAACGCCAGCGCGAGCCGGTCCGGCAATTTCTCCGCGGCGGTCACCGCGACCCGCAAGCTGCCGAAATCTTCCGCCGGACAGCCGCGCAGGTAAAGTTGCAGGAACGTCGGCGTGGCGAGCAGGAAGGTGAGCCGGTAATCGCGTACCAGCGGACCGATGCTTTTTGCGTCGAGCGGGTTCGGATGATAAACCACACCCACGCCCAGCATGGCCGGCAGGCAGAGCGTGCCGGTGAAGCCAAACGAATGGAAGAACGGCAGAATGCCCAGGAAACCGTCCTGATGATTCAGCCCGAAAACCTGTTCGAGTTGTTCGACGTTTGAGCCGACGTTGTAGTGGCTCAGCATCACACCCTTCGGGTCGCCGGTACTGCCGCTGGAGAAAATCACAGTGGCCAGATCGTCCAGTCGGGTTTTTTGCTCCGCACCCAGGAGTTGCTGTAACCAGCGGTCCGGCATAAACCACGCAACAAAAAAGGCTATGAGTTTTTCACCGAACCGCGGTTTGGCTGCCGCTTCCTCCAACAACACGGTTTCACACGGTAGTTTCAGCTTGAGCCGGTCGAGAAACACCTTTGCGGTGACGACGGTTTTGAGGTCGCACTGCCGGATGCACGAGGCGAGCGTTTCCTCCGACACGGTGTAATTCAAATTCACCGGCACCTTGCCGAGCAGCAGGGCGGCATAATTGACGAGCGCGCCCGGCACCGACGGCGGCAGCAGCACCCCGACCATTTGCTGATTCAACCAGACTTTTCGCAATCGCCGTGCGAGAAAGACGGAACGCACCAGCGCTGAGCCGAAGCTGACCCGGGCATTTTGCATGTCCGCCATGGCGAAGCGGAAGGGATGGTTGCGCGCCGTGTTGACGAAGGCGATGGGCAGCGGACGCATCCGTTGCTTGCGGGCCTGCCAGGCTTCGACGAGCAGTTCCTGCACCGTGGAGCGCACCTGGAAGGGGGTGGCGGTGGACGGCAGCGGTTTGCCGTAGTTAATCGTGATGGGGTAGGGGTAGCGCCGCGGCAGTTTCCACAGGAACCGGCCTTTTTCAAAACTGAAGATGCTGCCCCACACGCCGTCCATGGCCACGGGAACAATCGGCGCGTCCACACCTTTCATGATGCGTTCAAAGCCGCGCCGGAACGGCAACAGATGGCCGATGCGCGTGATTTGACCCTCGGCAAAAATACAAACCACGTCGCCGGCGCGGATGGCGTCACTGGCGGTCTGGAGCGACTTGAGCATTTCGCGCGGGCGTTGCTCGGATGAAATCGGAATGATGCCGAGGATTCTGGCGAACGGCTTGACGTACGGCAGTTCGTAGATGCCCTTGAACATCATGAACCGAACCCGCCGGTCGGTGGACGCCAGCAGCAACACCGCGTCCACAAATGACACGTGATTGCAGACAAAGAGCGCACCGCCCTTTTCGGGAATGTTGTCGCGGCCGAGGACGCGGATGCGATAGAGCGAATGCGTCGCGCACCAAAGAACGAACCGCAGCAGCGAATCCGGCATCAGCTT
>DATEGR010000017.1:0-25962 GCA_035279985.1 Verrucomicrobiia bacterium | reverse complement strand
CGAATACTGCAAAGATGCGCTGAAACTTGCTGTGGTAAAAAACCTCGGCGCGGGCGAAGGATTTTCCGCAAAAATCCCCGGTTTTGCGGGTTTGGTCGTTTTTGCTCCGACGCGCGCGGAAGTGATGAGCGAATTGAAATCCGCATTGGAAGGCTGGGTGGAATTGTCACTGAAGCGTGGTGACGGTTTGCCGGCGCTGCGCGATTTGGAAGTCATGGCTTAACCGGCCGAAAGCCATTCCTCGCGGCCGATTTCCGTCTCCTTCAAAATTTCACTGACCATTCCCACGTTCAAAACACCGCCGTGCGGATTTGGAATCGGCAGTTTCATTGCGCCCCGAACCATGAATTGATGCTTGCCGCCGGAAAACGGGCCATCCCATCCAAGATTCCGGAGACGCTTTATCAACTCCCGCCGGGTTATTGGTGTTATTCACATGACAGCCAAAACAATTTCCGAACTACTTGACAGTTTTGATAAGCTGGTTGGCTGGTCGTCCAGTTTTCATAGCAACATCAACCTGGCGCACCATGCCCTAAATTTTGGCTAAACCCCACCAATCCATTGACGGTCTTCCCAAACGGCCTTAAGCGAAGTCAGATTGCGCGAATCAAGGATGTTTTTCGCAGCGGAAAGAACCCTCCCCTTTTTCAAATTGTTGAACGCGTCGCTGGCGCTGACGGCGACGAACTGCAGCACACTGGGATCGCGGTAGCAGTCAATCATGCAGCGCGTGCAACCGTCCCGAATGAGCTTCGAATCGTCCCATTCCCAAACTTTGCACATCGGCTTCTCCCAATAATGACAGCGATAAAGGTCGAGGTTCCAGTCCAGATAGAAATACTTGTGCCCACCCAGGCAACCGAATTTTTCCTTTTCACCGCGCAAGTGCCGTTGCATTTCGGTAAGCGATTCCATGGGATTGACGACTGGAAAATGGTTGTGACGTTTCAATTGCTTGATCTTCTCAAATAATTGCAGCAGTTCGTCTTTTGAATAATTCACCAGGCCGCTGTCGCTGAAGCTCAAGTAACTGCTGGCCAGTGACGTGAGCGGATAGCTGAACGTGCAACTCTTGAATCCGAGTGATTCGAGGAACTCGGGCAATTTGCTGTAATCATCAATCAGCCGGCTGGCGGTGATACTGGCAGTGGTTTGAATGCCAACCGACTGAAAGAATTCATTGGCGCGTTTGATTTTCCGGCAGACCTCCGGCAAGCCACGGTTCTTTTCGTGCTTCGCGGCGTCATGCGCATCAATGGACATGATGACGCTGCTCAAGCCGTCACTGGCCAGCCCGCGCATGTTTTCTTCCGTCCAAAGTCCGCCATTGGTGCAAATCATCGGGTGGATACCTCGCTCGGTGGCGTAGCGAGCCATGGCGCGTAAATCGCGATGGACCATGGGTTCGCCGCCAACAAAAAGCAGATAGCCGATGTGATTTTTTGCTGCGATATCAATGGCCTGGCACGCTTCGTGCAACGTCACACTGCGCCGGGCCTTGGGATCAAATTTGGAACGCGCGAATCCGCAAAAATCACAATCGGCATTGCAGATGTTGGTGATCGCAAACTGCAAATAGCCCGGCCCGCCGTGACGCAGGATCTCACCCACGAGTTTCAGCACGCCCTTTTTCGACCGCCGCACCGCCCTGGTAAAATCGGGCGCAACCACGGTTGCCGGGTCGGCGCCGGCAACCGGCGAGTTGGGTTCGGTTAAAATGTTATTCACGGCAAACTATAGCATTGTGTTGGCAAGAAATGGTGCAGGCAAACTTTCTTTCGCTGACAGAAAGCGCAGGCTCGCCATTTTCGCTTTGCGCGTGCAGCACAGAAGGCTTAATGTTCGTGCGCCTTGTCCGATGGTGTAATGGTAACACAGCGCCCTTTGGAGGCGTTATTCTTGGTTCGAATCCAAGTCGGACAGCCAATCTGGCAGTTACTCATCCCGCCTGGCTTCATTGGAACCGTTGGCCCACAAATCCGATGATGAATCATTCTTTCCGTTGGCCACAGCGCTACGCTTTAGCCAGACCACCAGGATTCCGATGTCAGCGGGTGATACGCCGGAAATCCGCGCGGCTTGGCCAATGGTTGCTGGTCGAATCCGGGCTAGTTTCTGCAAAGCTTCCAGCCGCAGACTTGGCACTCTCGAAAAATCAAACGTGTCAGGAATGATTTTGTCTTCCAAACTTTTAAATTTTTCAACTTCGAGTCCTTGGCGTTCGATATATCCAGCGTATTTAGCTGCAATTTCGACTTGCTGAATAACCTCATCTGCCAAGGCCTCATTTCTGCCGGGCAAATCTTTGTAAGCAACTTCAGGCCGGGAAAGCATTTTAACCAATGTTGTTGAACCATAACTAGTTGTGTTAACCCTGTTCAATTCCTGAGCAATGGCTTCTCGCTTCTCTTGGAATTTCATGTAATTGCGGTCAGGTAAAAGGCCGATATCATGACCAAGCTCCGAAAGCCGTAAATCAGCATTATCCTGACGCAACAGGAGACGGTACTCTGCGCGGGAAGTAAACATGCGATATGGCTCGGTGGTTCCTTTTGTGACTAAATCATCAATTAATACACCGATATATGCTTGATCACGCCGCAGAACGATGGGATCAAGCTTCTTAACCCGCCTGGCCGCGTTGATTCCTGCTATAAGTCCTTGAGCACCAGCTTCTTCGTATCCAGATGTGCCATTGATTTGGCCGGCTAGAAAAAGGTTGCGACACATTTTTGCTTCCAATGTCGGGAACAGTTGCGTCGGAAAGACCAGATCGTACTCGACGGCATAAGCGGGACGAATGATTTCGGCTTGCTCACAACCGATGATCGTTCTGACCAATTCGACTTGCACATCGAATGGGAGGCTGGTTGAAAAACCGTTGACGTAGATTTCGTCTGTCTCTATTCCCTCAGGCTCGAGAAAAATCTGGTGCCGTTCCTTTTCACTAAATCTGACAATTTTATCTTCAATCGATGGGCAATACCTTGGCCCAATTCCTTGAATAATACCCGAATACAAAGGAGACTTATGAAGATTTTCCCGGATTAATTGGGCGGTTTTTTGGGTTGTGTAGGTGATATAACAGGGTAGTTGCCCGTTGATTCTTTCAAGAATGGACCGCAACGGATACTTGGCTTGTGGTACCCGTGTACCTTGCTGGTCTTGATGATTATGTTCCATGTGGAACAAATCATCTTTCCAATACGTAAAGTAAGGGACTGGCTCATCTCCAGGCTGCGTCTCGGTCTTTGAAAAATCAATCGAACGACGGAGCAGACGGGGCGGGGTTCCTGTCTTGAACCGGCCAAGCTCCAGCCCAAGCTCTTGAAGGGATGCTGTAAGGCCCATGGCAGCGAGATCACCAGCACGTCCGCCGGTTTGTTGACTTGACCCGATGTGCATCAACCCTCTTAGAAAAGTCCCTGTGGTTACAATCACAGTCTTTCCGTGGAACTGGACTTCCATAGTTGTCTCCACCCCAAACGCCATTCCGTCCTTGTGGATAACTTTAGCCGATTGCCCTTGTTTTACTTCGAGATTTGGTTCTCGTTCGCAGATCCATTTTAACCTGAATTGGTACGCCTTTTTATCACACTGAGCACGAGGGGCCCAAACTGCCGGCCCCTTCTTTGTGTTAAGCATTCGGAATTGAAGTCCAGTCATGTCGGTGTTCTTCCCCATTTCACCGCCCAGTGCATCAATTTCGCGGGCCAAGTGTCCCTTGGCCAGGCCACCTATCGCTGGATTGCAGGACATCTGGCCTATCGTATCAACGTTCATTGTCAGCAAGAGCGTCTGACAACCCATCCGTGCAGCGGCGAGCGCGGCTTCAACCCCTGCATGGCCGGCTCCAATGACTATAACATCGAACTCTTTTGGATAGAGGAACATGAAGACATTAGCTTAAACCATATCTTGCCTTGAGGAAAGAACGGTCTGGAATCTTTACAACGCCATGATGTGAATTTGCTGCTAAGTGTTGAATAACTTTGCAGACTGTCTCTATATCATCTTCTGCCCCAATAACATTTGAAATTTCAGCAGCCGTGAATAACTTATTCGGCTTATTAGAAAGATAATTCAAAATCTTTCTTTGGATTTCAACAACCTGCCCCGCCGCTTTCTTGCCAGCTTCAACCCCTGGCTGATGATAGGCGTTGACGTTAATCAGTGATGCGTAAAATCCGACGGCACGTTCAAATAGCCCTATCAGCCTTCCAATGGTGTTTGCCGAAACTTCGTTTACTGTGATCGTCAGCGACTCCCGATCCTTTTCTGCCAGAGCCTGCCGTGTACCCAGGTAAAATCCGTGGAGAAAATCTCCAGACGCCACCTTCTCCTCAACCATCAAGCCCGACCCTTTACCATCGACCAATACCTCTATGAAAATGACGAAGAAGTTGTTCAAACCGTCTCTCAACTGTTGCACATACGAATGTTGATCTGTGGAACCTTTGTTGCCGAGAACTGTAATGCCTTGGTTAACGGTGTTTCGATCCAAATCCAGTTCTTTACCCAGTGATTCCATTAGCAATTGCTGAAGGTACTTGGAAAACAGTGCCAAACGGTCTTTATATGGCAAAACCACCATGTTTTTTTCTCCTTTACCGTTACCGGATGCAAACCATGCTAACGCCAACTGCAATGCGGGATTCGCTTTAACCTTCGGATTTCTGGTTACCATGTCAATTTTACAAGCGCCTGATAATAAGTCTGTTATATCTAATCCTTGTAAAGCTGCTGGTAACAAGCCGACTGCAGATAATTCGCTGGTTCGCCCTCCAACCCAATCCCACATGGGGAAACGCGCCAGCCATCTATTCTGGTGCGAGTACTTATCAAGATCACTTCCCACCATGGTGATGGCGACTGCGTGTGAACCAAAATCCAGCCCTGCCTTTTCATACGCTGCTTTGGCGACGAGCATGCCATTGCGGGTTTCTTTTGTGCCGCCGGATTTGGAAATTACAATGCACAAGGTTCGATTCAAACTTCGACCAATGGTTGCCAATACCCGATCCATGCCGTCCGGGTCGGTGTTGTCAAAAAAAAAGGGCTTGAGCTTGTCTGTCCGTGGATCGCCCAAGGCATGAGCGACGAATTGAGGACCGAGCGCGGAACCGCCAATGCCAATGAGCAAATAATTCTTAAACTTCCCACCCTTGCCGTGAATTTTCCCGGTGTGGACTTTTTTGGCAAAGTCCTTGATGCGGGCGGTGGTTTCCTCAATTTCTTTGCGGATTTCCAGTGTCGGTGCGAGCGCGGGATTTCGCAGCCAATAGTGGCCAACCATTCGGTTTTCGTCGGGATTAGCGATCGCGCCCTTTTCCAAGGCCGCCATGGCCGCCAACGCCTTTTGCACGCGTGGCTCCATTTTGGCAAAAAACTCATCGGACACCTTCATGCGGCTCAAATCCACCGCCAGACCCGCTTCGGGGAATTCCGTGTAGTACTTCTGGAACCGGTCCCACCACTGCAATTTTGAATGACTCATAAAATTTATTTCAACGTCAGTGAATAAATTTGATGGGGCCTGGTTGCAAGAAAATTGCGCAAATCCCTTCCACCTGAAAGGAAAAGGCGGATAAAAACTAACCTTCCGATGTGAAGGGTGATGCCCGCGGGATTTACTTGAGCGGCAGCGTGAGAATGATGTTCGTACCGTGTTTGAGGCGGGATTTGATGCGAATGTTGCCGCGGTGCGTTTCAATAATGCGGCCTACGATGGCCAGGCCGAGTCCGGTACCTTTGGCTTTCGTTGTGTTGAGCATCGCGGTGAAGGCGCGTTTTTGCAATTCTTCGCTCATGCCCTTCCCGGTGTCTTTGAATTCCACCGAAACGTGTGTCGGCTTTTCACTCGTGCGCGGGGAATGGAGCGTCCGCGATCTTATTGTGAGCGAGCCGCCCTCCGGCATCGCTTCGGCGGCATTGAGCATCAAATTCAAAAAGGCCTGCTCCAGTTGCGGTGCATCAGCCATGACCATTGGCAAATCCGGTGCCAAAGTGCGAACCAGTTTGACATTCTGGTTCGCCAGCTTATGACGCACGAGCAGGCCGAGTTCGTCAATCAGTTCGTTCAAATTCACCGGCGCCAGTTGCGGTTCGGTGGTGCGGGCAAAGGCCAGAATCCGCTCCACAATTTTGTTCAAATGCTCGATTTTCGCATCAATCAGCCGGGCGTCTTTCGCGCGCGGGTCACGGTCCGGAAACTTTAGATTCAGGGAGTGGTAAAGCAACTTCATCACCGTAAGCGGATTGCGAATTTCATGCGCGACTTCGGCCGCGAGCAAACCCAGCGCGGACAGTTTTTCGTTTTGGCGCAATTGCTCCTCCACGTCCACAAGGCGCTCGTAAAGCCGCGCTTTTTCGATGGCGATGCCGGACAATTCCGCCAGCGCGCCCAGGATGCGGATTTCCTCGTTGGAGAAGTTGTAGGGCCGGCCGGTATAAACACTCAACGTGCCAATGGCCTGGCCGGCGAACAGCAATGGCACGCTCAACAGTGAGATCAATCCCTCGCGCCGCGCGACTTCGACGTTTTGATAACGGCTCGAGGTCTGGACGTTTTCCATTTGCAGCGGTTTCTTGCGGCGCACGACGACGCCGAGAAGGCTCTCTTCAACGCTCAACCGCGGCTTTTTGAGATAGGCCTTGCCCGCTCCATAGTTGGCCCGCAGGTCCAACCACTCGTGGCTTTCATCGAGCATCATCAAGGAACACATGCGCCCGCGCATGAGCACGCACGCCTCGTGGGTGATGACCCGCAACGCCTCGTCGAGGTTTAACGTGGAATTGATGGTGCGGCTTACACTGGCAAGCGATTCGAACAGGCGTGCTTTCAGACGCAATTGTTCGTACAGCCAGGTGTTGTGAATCACCTTGGCCGCCTGCAGGGCCAGTTCCTGCAACAGTTCCTGGTCATCCACACTGAAGGCATCCACCCGGTCCGAATCCACGTTCAACACGCCGCGCGTCTCGCCGTTTACTTCCAGGGGCACCGCCAGTTCCGAGCGCACGCCGGAGCGGGCCGCAACGTAACGCACATCCTGTTTCACGTCGCCGACGCGGGCAGGCTTGCCATGGCGCGCAACCCAGCCGGTGATGCCCTCACCCAGCCGCAACTGCAGCCGCTTGGCGCTGGAAGGCAGCCCTTGCGCGGCGTGAATTTCCAGAAAGTTCGAAGTGGGATTGACCAGTACCACGGAGCCGCTGGATGCGCGCATAAGGCGAACGGCTTCACTCACGATCAATTGCAGCGCCTCCTGCGGATCCAGTGTCGAGTGGATGACATTGCTCACCTGGTAGAGCAGCTTCAGCCGCTCGCAGCGTAACATCAATGTTGTCAAGTCAGCGTTCACGCCGTAATCAGTTCACCTCACCCGCGCCATCAAAAGCAAACCGCTTACGGCAAAAAACAGGTTCGGCAGCCAGGCCGCCAACCACGCGGGTAATTGGCCGCCTTGCCCCATGGCCAGCCCGATTTGCTGGAGCACAAAGAAAGTGAAGCAGATGAAAATGCTGCCCGCCACGCCGACAAAGAGGTTGCGCCGCCCGGATGCCACGCCAAAGGGAATGGCGATGAGCACCACTACGAAACATGTCCACGGCGCCGCCAGCCGCCCGTATAATTTTGTAAACAACTGGCCGGCTTCAGCAGGCGGCAAATTGGGATGCCGCCGCAGATATTCCCACAGGATTGAGAGGGGAATGTTGAGTTTGCGCGAGTGCAGGCTCTCGTATTCGCCCATTTTAATTTCGTTTTCGATGCCGGCCGGCGTTTCATCAAAATCCGGCATCGCCAGTTCATTGGTTTGCATAAAAGGAACCACCGGGGCGGTCTCGCTGGCCTGCTCGAATTCCCTGGCATTGAAAAACGTCCAGCCCGGCTTCGCGTAAACCGCCCGGTCGGCGTACAACTTCCGGATGGAGCCATTCGGCAAGGTCCAATTGACCACGATCGAGCCGGACATTTCAGTCGTTTGGGGACGGTATGCATTGAAAATCCAGATGCGATTGGCCCGCGCGTTGGTGAAGCCGTGGAATTGATTTGGCGCGTCGTCCGACTTGTGAACATAACGATTCAAAATGCGCTCGGCCCACTCCGTGCTCTTGGGCACGCAAATTTCATTCAGTGCAAACAGCGCGACGCTGGCAACGAATCCCACGAGGAAATATGGCAGGCACAATCGCCACAAGCTCACGCCCGCCGCGCGCAAGGCGGTAATTTCGTTATGCCGGGCGTGATAGGTAAGTGTGATGAGCAGCGCCAGCAATAATGAAACAGGTAAAACGATTGGTATAAAACCCATTGCCGACAAAGTTGAATACTCAATCGTATCCACAAAATGTAGTTTGCTCGCCTGTATTTTATCCAGGTCAGTGAACAGGATAAAAAAGGTGACAAACGCTTCAATGCCGACCAGGCAATACACCAGCGGCATGAGCAGTTCGCGCAATAAATATCGGTCGAGCAACCGCATCAAGGCAAGGTAAGCAGCACGCAGGGAAGTGAGCAAGTCTGGCCTGCCGGTCATAATTCCGGCCGGCCTTGACTACTTCAAAGATTTTCAGCCGGCTGTTGCCGGATGGATGGACGAATGCGTGACGCCATGGCTGGTAAAACTCCAGAGTCCCCTGTGAAATTTTCGCTTCATCCGGCAGAGGCAAAAACCGGTGAATTTGCCGCTTGGTATTCCAATTCCCATTTGGCAGCGTGGGACACGATGTGTGCGAGCGAAAGCCAATCCTTCCTCGCCCCGACGACCTCAATAAACCAGCGGGGCAGCGCGGCTCAACTTTCCAGCGGTTGGGAACCGGATTCGCTTTCCTGTCACCTGCGCCGCGCGGCGGGGATTTTTTTGGCCTGGTTCGCCTGGCTCACCATTCTGTTTGCGCAAAACAACGCGCGCGCCCAGGACGGCCCCGACCTCGAAAAACAGCTCCAGGAAACTGAAGCGGCGCTGGCCCAAGTTGACAACTACACGGCGGTTTTTCACCGGATCGAACGGGTCGATGGCAAGCTGGTTCCGGAACAGATAACGCTTCTCAAATTCAAGCGGCCATTCAAGGTTTACATGAAGTGGATCAGCCCGTTTAAAGGCCAGGAGTCGCTATACGTCGAGGGCGCCAACAATAACAAAGTCCGGGCTCATGGCACGGGCTTCGCCGGACTTATAACGGTCAACCTGGATCCGACCGGGGGGCTGGCGATGAAAGATTCCCGCCATCCCGTCACGGAAGCCGGGCTGGAGATTCTGGTAAAAAAAATCGGCTCGAATCTTCGGAGGGGCCTGCGTGCGGGCGAACTCACTTCCAAAGACCACGGCGAGCGAACGGTTTACGGACGGAAAACCCGGGAGATGGAAGGTATTTTGCCAAAGGATCCCGCGAAGGGGTATTATTGCTATCGGTGCATTGTGAACCTGGATGTCGAAACCAGGATGCCGATCAAGACCCGGATCTTCGATTGGCAGGACCAACTCGTCGAGTCCTACGGATACGAACACCTGAGCCTTAATCCCGGCTTGAGCGACAAAGACTTCGACCCGAAGAACCCCGGGTATCATTTCTGAAAGTGGCTGGTCGGTGTGATGGTTGAAAAAGTTCGAGAGGATACGAATGAAGTGAGAAGTCACTGCGAGCCCGAAGCCTCATTGGTGCAATCCAAAGCCGAAAGCTCCGGTCAGATCAGGCGCCGGATTGGCGGTCCAGATATTTCGCCCCGACCAGGCCGAGTACGCTACCGATGATCGCTCCCGCGACGCCGGCAAGGAACCAGATGGTGATAACGATGGTTTTAGTCCCATCCATGCCGTTCGAGGCGATGAAATGGACGAACGCGGGAATCACGGCCATGCCCATCCCCAGAAACCATCCGATCAACGCCCCGTCCAGGATGGTGGCCGGGCCCTTGGGTGAGGTATGCTTGATTATCCAGAGAGAGAGCCCAAAGCGGTTTAACCAGGCCGCCACCGGTGCCCCGACAAGAATCACAATAGCCAGGCGATAGAGGTAAACCTGCCGGAATGGCACCACACAAAACATTATGGCAAAACCTATCAAGGTGGGAACGATACAATACAGCGCCCCGATGAGTCCTGCTTTGGCGACATAAAGATCACAAAGTTTCTTCATGGCAAAAATTGCGGGCCGTTTAAGCAAACATCGCAACGTGCAAACTAAAATCAAGACAATTCGGGATTCGAAATCAAGCAAAGCGCGCGTCCCGCTGGCGATGGAAGGCATAGTAACCACAACTGGGTACCAGCCGGTTGCCCGGCAGCAGATGCTGGCAACTGCATTTGGACAGGCGTTGGGTGTCGAATGTCCAGCTGTCCATGAATTGCATGATGAACACCGTCTTGATGCTTTCCTCGGCGAGGGCCTGCCGTTCCGCCGCGGACTGCCGGTCGCCGGAAAAAAGCCGCGCCACAAATGTTTTCAGGCGACGCAATGTCCGGTCGGCGCCAGGAAATTTCCGGGGATTGGCGTAGATGTTGTTGATCATTTCCCGGAAGAACGCCTCCATTTTTTCGTTGGCCTGGGCAAAATGCTGGTTCTGGATGCACGCGACGGTCTGGTCCACGCCCGCAGCCCGGATCATCGGGATGATGCCTTCGTCATCCACAAAGAAATAACCGATTGCGGCGCAGATGGGATTGGGCATCGGTACCGGAATGAAATCCTCCCGATGAATAGCCGCCCCGGAACCCGCGGCGATGCTGTCAATGGCGTCCGGGATGGTGAGCCGCCGGAGTGGTTCCGGATTGAAGCGGCCTCCGTTGGCTCCCATGTACGCCATCAACGAGACGATCACGGTCTTGATGGCTCTCGAGCGCTGCAACAGCGCCGGGACCAGAGTTCCGAGTTCTTGATCATTGATGTCGCGCACACCGAGAATCAGGGGAACGACCCCGATGCCCGCCGCGCACAGCCGGTTCAAGGCCTGTTCCTGCAATTGCGGTTTGTTGCCCCGGATTTGTTCCGCGTTTCGTCCGTCAAAGTGCAGGGAGACATAGACCTTGGGATGCTGTCGCAACCGGTCCACAAACTTTGAATCCTGGACCATGCGCAGGCCGTTGGAATTAAGATTGATACGCCCGATTTCCGGCCGGTCCAGCATGGTCAGAATGTCGAAGAACTGCGGGTGAATCGTGGGTTCGCCTCCGGAAAGCGTGAGCACGCCAATCCGGCCCTGGCTCTGGATGGCGCCTTCCACCAATTCACGAATTTCCGCGACGGTCATCTCGAAAGTGCCGCGATTGTCGCCGAGGCAGACCGGGCAGTTGGCGTTGCATCGGTTGGAGATTTCGATGGCGACGGTGCCGGCCACCTGCCGGTGTGCGGTGCAGAGGCCGCAATCCAGCGGACAGCCCTGATTGACCGGACGTTGCGGATGCGCCGGCTTGATGGGTGTAACATCGAATCGTTTCAGCCCTTCAAACCATTTGCTGTCGGAGCAGACCAGACCCTCGATGCGGCCATGCTCCGGGCATTCCCGGGCCAAATAGACGCCCTGGCCGCGCCCGAAGACCTCACCCGGCAGCAGCCGGGAACAGAACGGGCAAAGCGTGGTGGTATCGTAATACCGGCGTTTGGCGGAAGCGGTGGTGGTTAGAATCATACTTGCCTCACATTGTTGTTGGCCAGGTCTGGACGGGTGGTTCTTTTACAAACAGGGAATGCCGGAATACGAGGAGAATGAACGCCACGGCGGCGACAAAGAGCAGTTCCGTGATTTCCTCCCAGGCATTGAACCACACGGGGTCGTCACGATAGGCCGCGGCCAGGAACAGCCGCAGGAAGCCAAAGCCCACCGGGCCCATGCCCGCCGCGAACAGGGCCTTGGCCAGGGGTACCGGCTCTTCGCGCTTGAACAGTAGCACCAGCCATGAGGCGGTCAATAACAACACGGCCAGATACGGACAATAACGGATTTCAAACAACTGGTCGGCCAGAGTTTCCGAATAATGCACGTTGCTGCCCAGGATGACGGTGTCATAGGCGGTGGTTTTCAGGTCCGCGGACAATGGCATGGCCGCCACCATCAGGGTTGCGGGCAGGAGCAGGGTAAACACCCGCCGCAGGCCACAGGGCGCAGTCGAATCGTATTTGATGCAGGCGCGACACAGACTCAAGGCCGCGCACCGGTCCCGGGCGGAGCTGTATTTGATCAGCCGCCGATCCACGCCTTCCAGGAGCGCGTACGTGGCAAAGGAGAAACACACCGCCATGCCGAGGTTGTGCAGGTATTCCCAGGAATCGGAATATCCGTGAAAGATCATGTAGTTGACCGCACACGCATTTTCACCCAGCCAGAAGGCAATCAAGCCCCACCGCAACGCCGCGAGGTCCGGGCCCCGTTGCCGCCACAACCAGAGGATCACAACCAGCGATAATAACGTGTAAGCCGGCTTGATGCCGAAGGCTGTGACGATTACCAGCCATTGCTCAAATCGGCTCGTGTCACGAAACACCGTGACCTGCCCGTTCAACAAATCGGTCCAGGCCGGCACATGCCCAAGCAGGAGCCAGTAAAGCAGCAACGGCAACAGTCCAGCCACGAGGACGCCGCCACCGAGCCAAATAACCGAATTGTGTAGGTTCGTTTTCATGGTGGATTGCGTTTGAGACAGTTGTGAACGCAAACCGGGACCAGCCGGCCGTCGAGTTGAGGATAAACCTGGCAACACTTGCGAGCTCGTGACAAATCGAAGGTCTCCGGGTCCATAAATTGGTGGATAAAAATGGACTTCACCGACCGTTCGGCGACGGTCAGGGCCTGATGGGGAGAGTAGCCGCCGTCGGCCGTTACCGCAGCCAGCAATTGCCGGATGGCCCGGAGAGTTTTTTGAGAATCGGGAGACAAGGCGGCCGGGCCGGACCATAGTTCATACACGGCGTCCGTGACGGCATTGAAACTTTCCGCATCCGTGCCGAAGAGGGCGCGGTTCTGAATCAGGTCCAGGTACCGCTCCGCGTTGACCATCTGCTTGATGGGCACATGCCGCTTATCCTCCACCCTCAAATAGAAAGCCAGCGAGAAGCAGGCGGGGTGGCTGCACGGCAGCGGAGAGAAATCATCGGCCGATACCGTGCCCCGGCCGGCACCGTTCAACGCCGCGATCACATCGGGAATCGTCACCGCCCCGGCAGGCCGTTGTTGCCCGGTCGCGCTGCCGGCGTAAGCTGCGGGCTGGAACATCACGCTCAGGATGTGGTCGTGTTGAAACAAAAGGTCGGCAATCTCCGCCAGCCGGTGGTCGTTGACGCCGCTGACCACGGTGGCCGTCAGCGACATGGACGAGTCCAGCTCACCGCACCAATCAATGAGCCGCCGTTTCTCCTCGAGCAACGGACGTCCGCGCAGGGTCCGGTAGATGTCATCGCTCAGGCCGTCGAACTGGAGTGAGACAATCACACGGTGTTCCGCCAGAAACTCGAGCAGTTCCCGGTTTCGAACCAACACCGAGCCGTTGGTCGAAACACTTACGCGCAGGATTTCCTTTCGCGAAACGCATTCCTCCACAATCTCCCGGAAATGGGGATTCAGCGTCGGTTCGCCCCCGGAAAGATTGAGCACGTCAATCTGGCCTTCGGACTGGATGAGTCCGTCGAGCACGCGCGCAACCTCCGCGGGACTCCAATGGTGACGGCCGGGATTGGTGACCAGGCAGATGGGGCAATCCCAGTTGCAATGATCGGTAATCTCGAGAATTGGCAGACAGACATGTTGCTCGTGCTGCGGGCAGAGGCCGCACGAATCCGGGCAGCCCAGCGCCTTGGTAGCAAAGGACAGCGGCATCGATGCCTGGCGGTGGAAATGTCCCAGCTTCAAATACGATGGCGCGTCACCATAAATCCGCGCCGTTTGCCGGCCATGCTCGGGACATTCTTTTTGCAGCCAGACGCTGCCGTCTTCCACGAGAATCTGCGCCGGGATCAGCCGTCGGCAGGTCCGGCACGTGGACTGGGTTGTGGTCAGATACTCACTCATGAGATTCCGGTCCTGCGGTTTGGGGATTCCTGAGTGGTACCATCCGCGCCGGGTTGCCGATCGCGACCCGGCCCGCCGGCACGTCGCGCCCGGCCACCGCGCCAGCCGCCACCACTGCACCTGTGCCAATCTCCACGCCGTGGCCGATGATGGCAAAACCCCCGATGATTACGCCTTTCCGGAGCAGGACCCGCCCGGCTTCAAAGTGGTCGCGGTCAAACGCATGGAGAAAAATCCGGACACCGACCCCCAACATCACCTCGTCCTCGATGGTCAGCAGTTCCGGGAAGGTTGGGTCGATCCACACGTCGGTGGAAATAAAGACATCACGGCCCACCCGGGCGCCCGACCAGCGTAGAATGGCAATCTTGAGCTTGTTGAACGGAAGTTTCAATGCGGTCAGCAGCAAGGTTGATTTGAAATAAAACCACAATGTCGCCGGCCACGCCTGGTCGCATGGACAAAAGCCCGTCGGGTGAGAGGGGTGACAGGTCGGCCAGGAGAAGAGGCGCTCCGTCGCCTTGCCGGCAAGGAATTGCCGAAACTTTTCCTGTCCGGTGGACCGCGTTTGGGTTTTGGTCATTGGGATTTTGGGTTTCCTTTCAAGTGCACCAAAAACGCGGGTCCTTTTGCCGATAAAAGAGGTTGTAAGCGCACGCCGGAATCAGCCGGCCTTCCGGATCGGGCACTTGGTCCGGACAAACCACCAGTCGCGCCAGATCGAGCGTGTCCTCGTCCATGTGCGAATGGATATAAATCGCCAGGAGTGATTCCTCGGCGACCGCCTGTCGCGCCGCCCGGGTCAACTTTTGCCCTTGCGGATACATCCGCTCAACCAACCCTCTGATGGCCGGCAACAGCCTTGAGTCGTCGCCGGCCGCCCATAGCCGGTCGATGGCCGCCCGGAAAACATCCTGGCTGTCGTCCTCCGGTTGCAGCAGGTAACCATGTCCGAGCATCTGCCGCAGTTCGTCCACGGTGAGAAAATCCGTCAGCGACCGGTAGGTTCCGTTGTCCTTGAGATAATACGCGACGCTGTAACAGAGCGGATGCGCCCCCGCGTGCGGGAAAAAATGGGCTTTGCGCAGGGCGCCTCGAGTGGCGGATTCAATCGCCTTCACCGCGCCGTCCAGCGGCATGGTCTCCCGCGGCTGGAAATTTTTCCCGCCCTTGCCGGTGAACGTCATCGTTTGGATGGTCACGCTGCGCACCACCGGGTGTGTCCGGGCCAGTTCAATGACCTGCCCAATTTCGTCTTCGTTCACCCCGCGAATCATCACGTTGAGCAGCGTCGTGCCGATGCCGAAGCGTTGCAGGTTTTCCAGCGCCCGGTGTTTCAGGCTCACCACGTCCTTGCCGTAAATCTTCAACGCCCGGTCACGCCGGAAAGTGTCAAAGGAAAGAATCACATAAACCCCGAGGTCCGCGAGTGCCCGGCATAAATCTTCGTCCATCGCCAATCGCAGGCCGTTGGAGTTCATGGTCACCCGCCCGATCTCCGGCCGATGACATTCCTTCAACAATTCCAAAATCTGCGGGTGCAGCGTCGGTTCACCACCGGTGATGTTCATCAAATCAAACGGCCCGGCCCGGGCGATGAGCTTGTTGAGCAGGGGCCTTAATTCCTCGCGGCTCATGAAATATTTCCGGTCCGGCCGGTTGTAAGTGAAGCAGATCGGGCAATCCAGGTTGCACGCGTTGGTCACCGAAAACACAGGCAGGTGGCAGGCGTTGGCGTGAAAGGCGCACGGGCCGCAGTCCTGCGGGCACCCTTCGCGCACGTCCAGTCCGGGAAGCCTGGCCGGTTTGCAGCGCACCGTTGTGGCCGCGCGGTTCAGGTACCATTCCACCCCGTCGGCAATCCGCGCACGACTCGTCCCGCATTTCGGACACACCCGTTCCTGGTACACTGCGCCGTCTGCTTCCACGACCCGCGCCGGGACCAGGGCGCGACAATCCCGGCACATGCCGCGTACGGTTCCCAGGTAGGTGTAGGGGCGGGAGGGGCGCATTCTTAAATCCCAATCACCAAATCCCAAACCTCCAAGACCCAACCACCCTCATGCCGAATTGATGATTGGAGTTTGGCCATTGGATTTTGAGTTCTCTGTTTCATCTTCTATAGATCGCCGCAAAGATTAAATGCAGTTCCTTGGCTTCCCGATACAGTCGACGCGCTTCCTCGGCCAACTGTGGTTCCGAGGCAGCGATCATACGAAGGAAAAACCTGGTTTCCTTGGCCTCCTTGACACAACGGCTGATGGTGAAACGAAAGTCCTTTTTCGAAACATGCTCGTCGGCCTCGCAGTAATTTGCACCCACGCTCGTGCCACAACCGACCAGCTGGTCAATCAGCCGGTTGTTGGAAGGATCGCGGGGGATTTTTTTGGTGAAGCGCACGATGGCTTCCCCGAAACGCGTTGTTCGCTCTTCAAGATCGAATGGGTGCCTGTTATCGGCCGTGTTCGTAGTTTCTTCGTGCAACGCCATCTCCTTGCCGGACGGCTCCGCCTCCCGCCATTCGGTGGAGACGATGGAAAATTTTGGAGTTTTCATCGCATGCGGTTCGCTAAATCCCAAGCACCGTTGCCCCGGATTGGTGATGGGTGCTTCTTTGGGGTTTGGTGATTGGAATTTGGGGTTTCATCATTGCGGTTCGTAAATCTCCGAAAATAACACGCGCAGGTTCTCTGGATCCACCAGCTCCGCCGCGGGTACGGGTACCGCGAGGCAACCCAGACCGCTGATGATCGTCCGGCCATTGGCCCGTCCTTCGCCGGACAGTTCATACCCATCGTCCCGCTGGCGCGCGAGGGTCACCTCCATCCGCAGTTGTTGGCCCGGCAAAAGAAAACCGTGGAAGCGCACTTCGGAAATCCGCACGACCATGCCGGTGTCCTTGAAATCCGACGACAACAGGATGAGCCAGTTGCCCAGTTGCAGAAAACTTTCCAGCAGCAATGTTTCCGGCAAGCGCGGCTCGTCGCCAAAAGATTCCTTCAGGCAGTACTCCTCAAAGGACACCGCCTTGACCCCGGTGATCCGCTGATACGGAGACCAGGACGTGATTTTATCTACGAGTCGAAATTTCATACGCTGAAACGGAAACCCCAACCCCCAACCCCCGGAGAAAGCACATCAAGTTTGGAGATCGGTGGTTCACTGGGTTTTGGTGTTTGGGATTTGGGGTTTCATCAAATGCCTCCGTCAATCTGGATCACCTGCGCGTTGATGTAACTGGCGCGGTCACTGGCGAGGAACGCCACCAGTTCGGCCACTTCCTCGGGCTTGCCGGCCCGGCCCGCCGTGCAATGCTGGATATAGTCTTCCCGCTGTTTGTCCGGAATCAAGTTGCTCACCCCGCCTTCCAGCAAACCGGGGACAACGGCGTTTACCCGGATGTGGTAGCGGGAAAGCTCTCGGGCGAGCGAGAGTGTGAATCCGACCACGGCGCTTTTGGCCGTGGCGTAATGCACCGGGACCTCCAGTACTCGCGCCCCGGCGAGTGAACCCAGATTGACGATGGCGCCCTCCTTCCGTCGGATCATTGCTCGCGCGAACGCCTTGGTGACCAGGAACATGCCCTTCACGTTCACGTCCATCATCTGGTCCCAGTCCGCTTCTTCGAGGAGTGCGAACGGCATGATCTGAGTGACCCCGGCGTTATTGACCAGGATGTCCACAGGCCCAAGCTCCTGCTCGATTTGTTCCGCTAACCGCCCGACTCCGGCGGCGTCAACCACATCCAGGGCGTAGCCCTTTACCGTCCGGTTTCCGGCGGCCAGTTCCTTTTCAAGCTGGCGCGCCTTGCCTTCCTGCTGGTTGAAGGAAAATGCGACCTGGGCGCCCCGCTCGGCCAGACAACGAACGATGGCCCTCCCTACCGTGCCAGTCCCGCCCGTGACAAAAGCTCTTTGGTTGCTAAACATGGACAACTCCTTCCTTCCTGGCCGCCAGTTTGCGGGCGATGAGGCGGACGAAGAAGGAGACCGTCAACAACGCCGGCAAATCCATCTTCCGCAAGCCCTTCGCAAATTTGCCAGGATCCAGTTCCGGCAATGACTTTCGGATTTCGCCAATCGCCGCTTGGGTCAGGTAGCCGTCCTTTTCATACACGCCACCCGGGAGCCGCTGGATGGCATCCCGTTCAATTTCATTCGCTTCGATGCGAACCTCAAATTTCTCCTCGATGCGGAAACTGAGATCGAGCAGATCAATGGACTCCGCTCCCAGGTCCGAAACCAGCACGCTTTCGAGCCGGACCTTTTCCGGCGGCACGCCCAGCACTTCCACGAGCAGCGGCTTTAACTCTTCAAAAATTTCCTGCCTGGTCATATCAATGTTTTGTTCGCCGGGATTTGTTCCTGAACTCGGCGATTTGTTCGATGGTTTTCCTCCGCGGTGGCGCTGGAGACTCCGCCGGATATCCCAATGCCACCAGACAGGTGAGGTCGTGACCGGCAGGCAAACCCAATACGCCGACCAGGACATCCTGAGCCAATAGTGGTCCGGTCAAAACACAGGTCCCCAACCCCAAGGCTTGTGCCGACAGTAAAAAATTCTGCACCGCCATCGCCACACTCAACGGTTCGCCGGAAACCAGGTCCGGGTTTTTGAGTCCAGCCAATACCGGCGCCGACACGCTGACGGGCTGCTTGTGCAGCACCACCACGAGCACCGGCGCATTGGCAAAAAAGGTCGCATTCTGCTTGAATTGGCTGATGTATCGTGCGGCCACCTCCGGCAACGATTTCAGCTTTTCGGACAGGCCCTGACTGACAGTTTCCGCCAGTTGGCTGATTTGTTTGTTATCCTCGATGATGATGAATCTCCAAGGCTGGCGGTTATGGTTCGACGGCGCCCAACGCGCGGCTTCGAGCAAGCGCACCATGTCTTCCCGGCTGACGGCGCGATTGGAGAACCGACGAACGGATCGGCGCGATCGGATCAATTTCAGCAATTGTGCGTAATGGCTCATGGGTTCAAGCCGTAGCCGCCGTCCACATGGAAAATCTGTCCCGTGATGTAGGACGCTTCGTCGGAAGCCAGAAAACCTGCCAGGCTCGCGACTTCTGCCGGCCGGCCGGCCCGGCCCAGAAGGACATGCGATAGCACGCGCTCGGAATGTTTCCCCAAGATTGCCCTGGACATATCCGTGACTATCACACCAGGAGCGATGGCGTTGACCAGGATGCCACGCGGGGCCAGTTCGATGGCTAGTGCCCGGGTCAGTCCCTCCAGACCCGCTTTGGCGGCGGCATAATTTGCCTGTCCGCGCCCGCCCTGACTGGCGACCACGGAGGAAATGTTGATGATGCGGCCCCAGCGCTTCGTTACCATGAATTTGGCGCAGGGGCGGGACAAATTGAAGGCTCCAGTCAGACAAACCCTGAGCACTCGTTCCCACGCGACATCGTCGGTGGCCAGAGCCGGTGATTCGTCGGTGATGCCGGCATTGTTCACGAGGATGTCCAAACTGCCGCAACGTCGCTTCACCACCGTGGCGGCCCGGGTGCACGAGGCCGGATCGGCAACATCGAGTTGGACCGGGAAAGCCATGCCGCCGGCGCGTTGAATCTCGTCGGCCACAGACTGCGCCGCCTCGGCGCGTTCGAGGAATCCCACGGCGACATTGTGTCCCCGCCGGGCCAGCTCCTGCGCGATTGCTTTGCCAATGCCGCGTGAAGCTCCGCTGACTAGAACTGATTTCACAAATCGCTCTGGATGGGTGTGGCTGCGGGTCGGTTTGATGCCGGCGCAAAACTGCGCCTCATCCGACTCGTAAGTAAATTTTAGGCGGCGATCTGGGCTCGTTCTCCACGAATTTTGCCAAATCCTTCACTTTCCTTGATTGCGTTCCGCAAGCGGGTTTATGAAACAGCGCCTTTAGGCATCAAATCTTCCGAATACCAGTGAGGCGTTCTGCCCTCCGAATCCGAACGAGTTGGACAGCACCGTCTGGCCCTCAAAACCGCGGCAGCCCTCGACAACGTAATCGAGGTCACACCGGGGATCGGGGCACGCCCGATTGATCGTGGGCGGAACCTTCCGGGTAAATAACGTCATCGCCGAGGCAATGGCCTCCAATGCTCCGCTGGTGGCAATCATGTGACCGGTCATTGATTTGTTGGCGGTAACGGGAATGGTACGGGCATGCGCACCGAGTGTCAGTTTGATCGCCAAGGTCTCGGCGCCGTCATTCTTGGGCGTGCCTGTGCCGTGAGCATTGATGCAAGCGATGTTTTCCGATTGCAACCCGGCATCCCGAATCGCCTTGGTCATACTCAACGCGGCGCCCCGGCCGTTCGGTTCCGGATCTGTGACGCGATAGGCGTCCAGCGAAGAACCATACCCCAGGACTTCGGCATAAATACGTGCCCCGCGTTGCCGGGCATGCTCCAGGGTCTCCATCACGACAAACGCAGAGCCTTCCGCCAGGACCGTTCCCTGCCGGGTCGCGTCAAACGGACGGCAGGCCTTTTCCGGCTGATCGTTTTCGGTGGAAAGGATTTGGAGCAGGCTGAATCCTCCCAGGGCCAGTGGATTCAACGTGCTGTCGGTAGCGCCCGCAAGTGCCACTGCCATCGTCCCGTCCCGCAACCGCCGGAAGGCCTCGCCGATGACCTGCGCCCCGGCGGCGCAGGCCGAACAGTTCGTAAATCGTCCGTGGCTCAAACCATAGTGGTCTCCTAAAATTTGTGTCAACCGGTCCAATGGGGTCTGAAGCCGGTGGCGCGGTTCCTGATCCAGAATTTGTCGCGCGAAATCCCGGGACGCGTTTGGCGCATGGGCCATGTGGGTTACATCCTCAAGGAAGAAGGTTTCCAGACTGACGCCCACAAAGAGCGACGCATTTTGAAAAGTGCCGCCGGGCAGTTGGGAATCGTTGATTGCCTTGGCGGCGGCATCCAACCCCAGCCAGATTTTGCGATCCTTCTCGTTTTCCGCTTCGGGAAATTCCCCCGACACTTCACCTGGGTTGAAGTTCCTTACCTCTCCACCGATTCGGACTGGTAGCGAACTGGTGTCGAAAAGAGAAATGCGGCTGATGCCTGAATGTCCCGCCAGCAGGTTCCGCCAGAATTCGTCCACGCTGCGCCCCAGCGATGTGCAAATTCCCTGGCCGGTGATCACCACGCGGTGTTTCATGGCGACTCCAAAACCAAGGCCGCCTGTTCGCTGCCGTGGCCGAAACAGTTGGCCAGAACGCGCCCCCCGCGGCGCGCTACCTGCAATGCTGCCAAACCGATCTGCAATCCCGCCGCCGCCGCAAACAGGTCCCCGGCCTGTTTCTTGGGATGGATGACGGTGGGAGCGGTGATTTTCCCGGATGACAGCGCCTGTTGTTCATCTTTCCCGGATGACACATCGCCGTTATCAGCGGCGACCAGCGCGCTCAACGGTTCCGGCGGGAGATTCAACCCTTTAAACACCTCCTCGAAGGTCTCAGCCCGGCGCGCCCCCGACGGGTGCGTGCGCAAACTCAGACCGGATACCCGGGCATACATGCGTGCGCCGCGGGCGATGGCCCGCTCGGCGGTTTCCAGCACCAGAAAGACGGCGCCTTCACCCGGCGCCATTCCGACGTGGTCTTCTTGCCAGGATGCAAACAGTCCCTGTTGTTCCAGGCTGAGAAACGCGAGTTCGTGTGTCTTCACATCGCAACCGCCTGCCAGCGCACAACCGGCCTCGCCGCTCTCCAGCGCCCGAATGGCAGTTTCGACCGCCTGTGCGCCCTGTCCTTCCCAGGGAGTATAGATGCCGTTGGGTCCCCGAATATTTTCGCAGATCGACACGAAGCACAGTGGCATGTTGCTGAGAATTTTGAAGGAAAGAATCGGACTAACCGCCCGCAAGCCCGCTTGACCAAAACGGCCCGGGTCAAATCGGCCGTCCGGCCCGCTGGAAGCCTTGACCAGGGGAATGATTTCTGCCAGCGGCAAACCAGCGAGTCCAATCGCGCCAAAAAGTGCAATTTCATCCGGCGCATAGGCCTCGCCGGATTTCACCCCCGCATCGCCCAGTGCCAGATGCGCCGCGGCCACAGCCAATTGGGCCTCCCGGTTCATCAAACGGATCATTTTGCCCTCGGCCACATAGGGTTGTGGCTGGAAATTTCTGATCTCGGCACAGACCGGGCAGGCGAAAGGGGTCACATCGAAACGGGTAGGAGGGGCAATTGCAGATCGCCCGGATTCGATCGCACGCAAAATCTCCGGCGGGTTTTGGCCCAGCGGAGTGACCATGCCGATGCCGGTAATGACAATGCGCGTACGCATGGTTCCCGTCGTGGCTTATCCCGCGTTCATCCACATCTCCTTCAACCGCCGCCGCTTTTCGTCCAGCAGCGGATCCTTCACTTGTTTGAAGGCAAAAACCATCCCTGTCGAAGTCACAACCGTTTTGCCGAGGGCCGCAGTGGCTTTGACCTTGCCGCCGGCCTCATTCACCGATTTGACTTCGGCCCGGTAAAGCAGTGTGTCTCCGGGTTTGACCAGGGTCCGGAACTTGGTGCGTTCCAGAACGGTCAGGATGGCCTTGGCATTTTTCCCGTACTGCTGGTGAAGACTTTCCTCCAGCAGCAACCCGGAAAGCTGGGCCATGCCCTCCAGGATGAGCACTCCGGGCATGACCGGTCGGCGCGGGAAATGATCGTCAAAAAAATCTTCACTCAAGGCAATGTTTTTCAGGCCCTCCGCAGTGGCGCCCGTTTCCCAGCGGGTGATTTTATCCAGCAAAAAAAAGCGCATGACTTGGGTGCGATGGTGAAGGGGATCCCTTTGACTGGCCAGCCTATTTCTTGCGGCCGTCCGACTTGAATGGTGCCTGTGGTTATGGGTCTGCCCCGCCAGTCCGCAGGCGAAAGGTGGTGGTGTTTCCTGAATCTTAATCGAACTGTCCTTGAAGACAATCCCTTCGATTAGGGTATCCCCACACCCTTCCCCACGGCGGGGATACCCTGTGATTGTCAACCGCCCTTTGTTTGCTTGCGTTTTGTCGTGGTTTGGACGTTTGCCCGCCTCCCCGACTTCGGTCGGTTTTTGCCCTCACGGGCTGGCGGGCTGCGCGCGGCCAAGAGGCCGTGCTCGCCCAAAAACCTCCCTCATCGCTCACGCTTAAACGAGTTCACGACGGACGGGTTAAGAAAATTTTGTGAAAATAATTTCGCTGTGAGGCGAACATGCGGTTGCCTTGGTTCCGGCATTGGTGCTACGGCGAATGTGGACGAATGTTCAGAATCGTTAGTGTCTGGTCCTGGAATTTCTCCTGGCCGGACTGGGTTTCCAGCGCCTCCATGAATTGACTTTGCAGCTGGTATGATGAGCCGCTTGCGCCGGGCTGCCCCCACTGCGCGGCAAAAGTCATGGTGATGGTTATTGTGCTGCCCGGATCAATGGAGGTCGCTCCGGCCATGCTGGTGCGGGCGGCTCCAGAGATTTCTGCCTGCCGCTCGCTGGCCGAGTCGGTCGGGCTCGAATAGTAGCCCGAGTTGCCGCGTGCGGCAATGCCTTGAAAGTTTTCGCCGACCCAATATTGACGCCCTTGGTCATCAATGACGGACGTTTTGGGGTTGCCGAATTGGTTGCGGTCGAGAGCGACGCGGATTGCGCTGTTGGTGCCGCTGTTCTTGAAGAGCAGCACGGCGGCGATTTGACCGCTTTGCAGGACACGGAATGAATCGAGGGTCACGTTCAAGGGGCCGAAATCAACCGACGCCTGGCGGGCGTCAAAATCACGGGTCGGCGCTTCTTGTGTCCCGGCGTCGGCGTTTGCGGACTTGGCCGGACTGGACATGAACTGTTGCACGATGCTGTCTGATTTGAATTGGGCCTTGGCCGCGCCGACAATCTCGGCGGTGTCGGTGGTGATGATTTTGACTGTAAGTTGGACATTGCCATTCATGGGAATGATGTTGCCGATGATGAGCGCGTCCACGCCGGCGAACTGGCCGAGCTTCTTGGCATTGTCGGGGTCAACCAGGCCCTCGGCAGTCAGCTTGTGCTCGGCGAGGATGCTTTTCAGGTTGGCGCGGTCGAGAACCGCGAAATCGCGTTTACCCATCACCAAGTCCACCGTCAGTTGCTCGGCGATGTATCGGCCAAGCTCGCTCTGGCCACCCTGCAAGTCCGTGAAATCCAGCACGGTCACTTTTTTGTTGCCGTGATCTTTGATTTGGGCGGCAACATTGTCGGCCAGTTTGGTCAGCGCGGTGTCCATGTCCTGGGTTTGCGCGAACATCTGCCCACACACGAAAACGGCTGTGATGACGGCAAAGAGACGACGTGGTGTCATATCAATTTCTGGTTGGGGTTAGAGCAACATTTTCTTGTCCTCGATGATTTGTTTGACAAGGCGTTCCTGGGCCATCGCTTGGGCCTGCATCTGACTGAAGCCAGCACCAGCCGCTGTGAACGTCCAGGTTTGACCCGGTGAAGCACCTGTTACCGGAACAATGGAAATATCAAGCCGTGCGGTGGCCGTAATGACGTTTTGCAGGTCTGGACCGTTGGTTGAATACTCGACGGTTTCCCTCGCAAGGAGCATTTCGTTAAGCGACTTGGACAATTCAAGTTTCGTGGAAACGTCATCCGAGCCATTGAAGGCGCGATCAAAGAGACCATCGGCAATGAAGGCGGGTTTGAAGAATGAAGGTAAGATTTCGGTCGTGCTGTTCTGAAAACGGCGTATGAGCGCATTCTCCACGGCGCGATCCGTTTTTCCCTGCCCGGCCGAAACAGAAACGGCTACGGTCTGAAAACCGGCTTTTTTTGTGAAGGCGGTATCCACGTATCGCGCGATGAATTGCGCATGTTCCTCGGCGGCTTTACGGGCGGCCGCCTCTTGCTCCTTTTTTATCTGCTCATCGCTGGAAACTGCCATTGGTACGGTCGGGGCAGGTGTTGTGAAGGTAATCCGGGGGGCGTAAGGCTGAACGGGAGCTTTCACGGAAAAGAGGAAAAGACAATTAATCACCAACGCCATAACCCCCAACGTGGTCAAGAAAATCTTAAGCTTTTGCTTTTCTGATTCCGTCTTCATGCGTGTTTACTGTCAACCTGCATTTAGGAATTCCCGACCGGCATTGTTGGAAAATTCGCAGGCAATGACAAGCCGACATTGAAAGGATGCAAAGTGGAAGCAAAATCCGATATAATGGGGTGTCCGTTCCGTTTTTTCCAGGCACGCCTCTATTACCATGATGACTCGCATCAAACGTATGTCGTCATTCGCGCGTATGAAGGCTGCGCGGCGATCCAATCTCGCGGAATAGGGGTGTGTTTGGATGGAACCTGACAATCGCGTATTCATTGGGCACCGGCATGAATGGGGTGGGGAAATCCCATTCGGTATTGACGTTTCCGACCGGCGCCAGCATGTCTATGTCATCGGCCAGACCGGCACGGGCAAATCCACGCTGCTCCGCAATTTAGTGCTACAAGACATTGAAGAGGGCCGGGGCGTCGCTCTGCTTGACCCGCACGGCGATTTGGCAGCGGACGTGTTGGAGCACATCCCGCCGCACCGGACGAATCAAGTCGTTTATTTCGATCCCTCCGCGCGTGACCCGCTTGCCATCAACATGTTTCGCGCCACGGCGGACAACTGGCATGTGGTGGCGTCCGGCATCGTATCAGCCTTCAAAAAAATTTGGGGTGATTCCTGGGGGCCGCGTTTGGAATATGTGTTATACGCGACCCTGGCCGCGCTGTTGCAATGCGACAATACCAGCCTGCTGGGGGTGTCGCGAATGCTCCACGATGACCGCTACCGCGCCTGGGTGGTGAAGCAAGTCAAAGACCCGATGGTGCGTTCGTTTTGGGAGGATGAATTTGCCCGCTATGATCGCGGCTTCCGGCAGGAAGTTATCGCGCCGATTCAGAACAAAATCGGCCAGCTTTTTCTGGCTCCGGCGTTGCGCAACGTTCTCGGCCAAATCGGCACGAAAATCAATTTTCGTT
>DATEGR010000016.1:0-7444 GCA_035279985.1 Verrucomicrobiia bacterium | reverse complement strand
TTCATAGTCTCGGCCTCCTGTTCGCGGGTTCTGCGTCGTTGCTCGGTGCGATTGATCCGCATTGCCATCAGGCGGGTCGTTGTATAAAGCCAGCCCACCAGCGCAGGATGCCGCGCCAGCCGTTTCGCCTGCCGGGCGACTTCCGTAAAAACCTGTTGGGTGACATCCTGGGCGGAGTGAACATCGCCGTTGACCAGCCGCAGGGCGGCGGAATAGACCAGGTCCACATGCCGCCGGGTCAATTCGGCGAAAGCGGCCTCCGACCCATCGGCGGCATAGGAGCTTATCAGTTCGGTATCTTCAGTCATGATGTTCCATAAGGTAATGCCCGCTGCCGGAAAAATCGCACAAGAAAAACACACAAAGATCCAAAGGTCGGGAGAGCGCCGGTCGCGCCGTCTGGTCGCGCCGAAGTGAACGAAGACGGAAGCTTGGCGAAGGCTGTCATCCGCGAGCCGCCTTGACTTTCAACCATCAACTTCCTGTCCCGCCAAGTGGTGATCAACTCTCAACGAACTATAAACCGCAGATGACGATGAACGCAGACTTTGCAGATGAACGCAGATATTCTTCCGAATTCTGATCTCCACCCGTTCCCTCAACTTTCGTCTCTCAACCACCCTTGTCCTCACGGTGTGGCGGAGCGGTAAAACCGGGTCGGATAAAGTCTGGCGGTTGTGTCGGTGAACTGCCAGGCGCCATTGGCCGGGGCAACATTTGTGAAGAGGGATTGCCAGACCGCCGGGGGAGCGAGGTTGGTTGCCGCCAACACCCGGTTGGTGGTGTTCGGCGTGGTCAGGAGATCAAACGCCAGGCTGCCATCCGGATTGCGATGAGGTTTGGAAATCATGTCCAGGACGTTGGCCTGCGCGACATAAGCCGAAACATTGGTGCCGGCCGTGGTAAAGTTGCCTCCCGCGTAAAGACGGCCGGCGCCATCGGTGGCCAGCGAAATCACCACGTTGTTCAGCCCGGAACCCAGGGCCGACCAGGCGGTGCCGTCCCATTTGGCGATGGCGCTGGCATGAATGCCGCCGGCGTTGGTGAAGGCGCCGCCGGCATAGAGATTCTGCGCCGGATCCAGGGCCAGCGTATAGACGTAGTAATCCATCCCCGAACCCAGGGCCGACCAGTTGCTCCCGTCCCATTCGGCAACGTACCTGGCCGCCACGCTGCCGGCGTTCGTGAACTGGCCGCCGGCATACAGATGGTCGGCGGAATCCATGACCAGCGACCCGATATAGGTTCCGTTGGTGCCCAATCCCGGGCCAAGCGCGGACCACGCGCTCCCGTTCCATTTGGCGATGGAATTGACCGGCACTCCGCCCGCCGTGGTGAAACTGCCGCCGGCATATAGGTTGCCGGCGTGATCGAAGGCAAACGCATCCACGTTCGCGTTTGCCCCGCTGATGCCTGAGCTCAACGGCGACCACGTGCTCCCATTCCATTCGGCAACACCGTTGACGGTGACCCCACCCATGGTGGGAAAAAAACCTCCGGCGTAAAGGTCACCGGCCCCGTCGGTGATCAATCCATAAACGTAGGGGAGACTGCCCGCCGTCCCGGAACTCAATGCCGACCAGGCGCTCCCGTTCCATTTGGCGATGTTGTTGACCATGGTGCCACCGGCCGTCGTGAACTCACCACCGGCATAGAGATTCCCGGCGCGGTCCGTCGTCAGCGCATAGACCGTGGGAAACCCGCCATAGATTCCCGAACCCAGGGCCGACCAGGCGCTGCCGTTCCATTCGGCAATGTTGCTGACCGTAATGCCGCCCACGGATGTAAACTGGCCGCCGACATAAAGATTGCCCGATGGATCAACCGTTGCCGCATAGACCGTCGCGTTCAGGCCCGAACCAATCGCCGACCAGGCGCTGCCATTCCATTTGGCGAGATTGACGACGCCGACGTTGCCCGCGCCGGTGAACTGGCCGCCGACGAACAAGGTGCCCGCGACATCCAGCCCCAGCGCCCTGACCCCGATGGAACTGATCCCGGAGCCGAGCGCCGACCAGGCACTGCCGTTCCAGACCGCGATATGGTTGGCCGCGATGCCGCCGGCGTTGGTGAAAAAGCCGGCGGCGTAGAGATTGCCGTTGCCATCCATGGTCAACGCATTGATGGTGTCATTCATGCCCGAACCCAGCGTGGACCACGTGCTCCCGTTCCAGACCGCAATGCGATTGGCCGTGGTTCCGCCCGCGTTGGTAAAGGCGCCACCGACGTAGAGGTTGTTGAGGGCATCCATTACCAGGGCGTTGGCGCCCACACTCAATCCCGAACCCAGCGCCGACCAACTGCTGCCATTCCACACCGCGATATATCTGGCCGAAACGCCGCCGGCATTGGTGAACGCGCCGGTGGCATAGAGGTCACCGAATGGACCCACCAGCAGGCCATTGACGTTCCGGTTGACGCCCGCTCCCATCGCGGTCCACGCGCTCCCGTTCCATTGCGCGATATTGGTCGCCGCAATGGTCGTATTGGTAAAAAAACCGCCGGCATAAACATTACCCGACGTGTCGGCAGCCACCGCAAAGACCTGGCCACTGATTCCCGGACCCAAAGCCGACCACGTGCTGCCATTCCATTTGGCAACATTGGTGGCGGCAGCGGCGGCGTTAATGAAACCGCCCCCCGCATAAAGATTGCCCAGGCCATCCAGGGCCAGTCCCCGCACGCCGCCCGCCAGGCCCGAGCCCAACGGCAGCCACGCGCTCCCGTTCCATTCCGCCACCCCGGGAGTGACCAGCGGGCCGATGACTGTAAAACCTCCACCGACATAAAGCACTCCGGCGTTCGGGTCTTCGACTATGGCAGAAATCGAACCGTTGGCGCCGGGAAGCGTGCCCAGGCTGACCCAATTGGCATCGCTGAACGTCGGGTCAACGCGTATCGGGTAGCTGGCGCCCGTATCGTTCACCTCTACGGCCAATTGGCTCGCGGAAACCACCTCCATCTTCGCGGCCAGTTCCCGGCCGGTTGCGTCCATCACATGCAAGCGGTTGTAAGCCAGTGCGCGGTGGGATCGTTCCAAAATAATCTTCGCACCGTAATCCGCCGGCTCCGCCCGCGCCCCGGACAGCGCCAGCTCCAATCGCAATTCACTTTGCCCCGTCGGACGGTGCGCGATGACATAATCCTGCCGCAGCCCGTCCAGGCTCACCGAATATTCCTCCGTCAGCCCGGGTCGTTCCCAACGCACCACGGAATCCGTCACCTGTACCTGCCCGGTGGGGCAGAATGACATCCCGCCCCGCTCACCGGCCCGTCCCAAACCGGTGGCGGCCAGCCGAAAACGTTCTCCGTGCGAGTTGGTGGTGGTGGAGGCAAGCCAGAGCCCGCCGGCGGTGGCGTAGCCGTCCATTCTTTGAAAGGCGCAGTGCAGTAGCGCGCCGTCAGCGGTGGCCGAAACGGCCAGGGCATCGCCACGAGCTTCTGTGTCGGCGGCGCTGCCGATGGCATCCCACGGAATGGACGGGTGGGCGAGGGCAGGGGCAGTTGAAGAGCTTTCCAGCGCGATTACAGGGAGGATTGCATTGGAAAAGACCAGCGTCGCGAGAATGCAAACTTTCACAGTTCTCATACAGATTTGTCGGGCTTCCAGTCGATTGGGTCGAGTTATCATAATCAACCCCGGTTTCCACGTCAATTAGATTCTAATGGGGAAGATTAGCAATTCATGAATCTCCCGACCAGGAATCGAACCGCAGATGGCGCCGATGAACGCAGATTTTGGCTTTGGGATTGAACTTTGAGCGTTGGGCCTTTTTTTATGCCGGGTTGACAGCGCGCGGTGAGCGCATCATGTTCCCACCGGCGTCGCCATGAACAACTGAACCGGGGAGAACGATATGTCCATCAGACCCATCAAACGCTTGATCAAAGCCAAACCCACCCTCGAAGGCGCGGGCGTGCACCTCCGCCGCGCATTCGGCTTCGGCAATACCTCCGACTTCGATCCCTTCCTCCTGCTCGATGATTTCCGCAACGACATTCCGGACGATTACCTCGCCGGTTTTCCGTGGCATCCGCATCGCGGCATCGAAACCATCACCTATGTCCTGGCCGGCACCGTCGAGCACGCCGATAGCCTGGGCAACCAAGGCGCCATCGCGCCCGGCGACCTCCAGTGGATGACGGCGGGCCGTGGCATCATCCACCAGGAAATGCCCAAAGGCGATCCCCTCGGCCGCATGCACGGATTCCAATTATGGGCGAACCTGCCGTCGGCGCTCAAAATGACCGCGCCGCGTTATCAGGAAATCAAGGCGCTGGAAATTCCCGAAATGACTGAGGATGACGGCACAAAAGCCCGGATCATCTGCGGCCATTTCTGGGGCAAACGCGGCCCGGTGGAAGGCATCGCCGCCGACCCGACCTACCTGGACATCACCGTGCCGCCCGGCAAACGCAAGCGGCTGCGCGTCGAGAAATCCAGCCACGCTTTCGCCTACGTCTTTGCCGGGAGCGGCAAGTTCTGCAACGCGTCCGCCCCGCTGGCGGTGCCGACCGAAAGTCTGGGCTGGGCCGACACCACGCCGCCCACGGAAGCGGACAATCGTTCGCTCGTGCTGTTCGACACCGGCGACGAGGTGGAAGTCCAGGCCGGGGAAGATGGCATCCGGTTCCTGCTCGTGTCCGGCAAACCGCTCCAGGAACCGGTGGCCTGGTATGGGCCCATCGTGATGAACACACAGGAACAACTCCAGCAAGCCTTCGAGGAACTGCAGAAAGGGACCTTCCTGAAAAAGACCTGAGTCGCATCAATTCAATTGAACCGCAAAGAACACAAAGACCGCAAAGATCTTAACCGCGAAACACGCGGAACATTTCAACCGCAGATAAACGCAGATTTTCTACCGGCCTCCTTCCGCTGACTTCTGACCTCCGCCTTCCGACCTCTGCCTTCTGAATTCTGCCTTGGTTTAAGCCCTCCCCGCCTCAACCCACCGGACCGCGTGCGTGGCTGGAAATGGTTATCTTGATCGCCGCGCCGGGATTCCGATGCAGCAGCTCATCGGTTTTCAGAATGCCCCGGTCCAGGAAGTAATAACCGTAATCTCCCTCCGCCGGCGGGGAAATCATGGCGCACAGGGCGGGCTTGTTCCCCGCATGACCACTGCCGATGTCGTGCTCCACCCGGAAACGGTCTTTGCGTCCGGGCTTGTCGGCCTTGATGGCAAACGCCAGCATGTCCCGGTCGCTTTCATCCACGTTCACAAATTCAAAATTCGCCCAGACCTCGTTGCCTTTCGCGGCGTGGAATGGGGCCGGATCAAAATCGGGCGAGCACCGGTCATCCGCCTCATGCGGCAACAAAGGAACCAGGGCCGTCCCGCCCGCTTCGTGGTTGCTGAATCGCACCAGGGGGCGATGCTGATTGAGCCGGCCGATGGTGCGGGCGGCCACTTTGATTCCTGAAACAATGACCTCACTGTTTTCTTTATTCTGCGACCACAGGACGCTATCCGGCCCGGCCAGCGCGAGTTGACTGGCGCTGAGCGTGGTTAATCCGGCAATACCCAAAGCTCTAAAATGTTTAAACATACAATCCTTTCGTTTTGGTTATTGCGAAAAAAGATCAGTCCGAGACCTGCTCGGCCCCATCTCATTCAGCAAGCCGCTTGACGCGGCGAATCCTTCCAGCACCGGAGATGCCACGAGTGCATTTGTGCAATTTGGCGGCATTTCAGTAAAAATCCGTAAACGCACCTCGCCCGGGATGCGCCATGCTGGCTCAGCGCCCTGTCACACCGCGCCACTGGCGCGCAACGGATTTGAAACGCAGAGACGCGAAGGCGAACCGCGAATACGCTAAGCAAACGAAAGATGGAGCGAGCGTCCTGACGAGCCGTTTTTTCACAGGAGGAAACAGAGGAAACCGAGACAAAAACCTCCGTTCACTCCGTTACCTCCTGTTGATTTCCGCCTTCAACCGCAGATGAACGCAGATTTTTTTGCCGCCCGTCCTCCGTAGCAGATACTGCGGAGGGTGGAAGTGTCCTCGCGAGCCGTTTCGACTTCGATTTTCGGCGTTGAATGTTGAATGTTGAATGTTCGATGTTTTCTTTAACCTTCTGCCTTTGGCCTTCCTTGTCACCTGCCACTTGTCACTTGTCACTCCGAGGATGCGGATGCAATATCGCATCATAGCTGGTCGAAAGAAAACATCAGTCATCCACCGATGAACTGGTTTAAATCATTCTGGAAAAAGTCGACCGCGCCGTCAGCGGAGACACCGCCCACCCTGCAACAAATCTTCGGCGGATCAGAACCGGCGGTGCGAGGGAAGACTGGAGAGCAGCTCAAGGATGAGCTGACTAGTAATTTTACCCCTCGCGCTCTACAGGTGATCGCCCTTGCGCGCAAGGAAGCCGACCGCCTTGGCCACAATTTCCTCGGCACCGAACATCTGCTTCTGGGATTAACCAAACTTGGACAAGGCGTCAGCGTGAACGTGCTGGCGAAAATGAGGGTTAACCTTGAAACGGTCCGCGCTGAAGTCGAAAAACAAGTGGGCACCGGTCCGGGCCACAAAATGATTGGGAACATTCCTTTCACACCACGAACGAAGAAAGTCCTGGACCTGGCCAGGAAAGAAGCCAAGGCACTCAATCACACCTATATTGGTACCGAACATATTCTGCTTGGCCTGCTCCGCGAAGGCGGCGGTGCCGCCGCCATGGTGTTGAAAAGCCTGGGTTTGGACCTTGAAAAGACGCGGAAGGAAATTCTGAAAGAACTCGATCCGAATTTTGAACCCGCCGCGGGCGGGCAAACCCCTCGTTCCGAACTCCCAACTTCGATGTCAGAGCTCCCAACTCCGAAGTCCGGACTCCGAACTGCGCCTCAAGCACAGGGTGAACCCGTGGACACCAGCAAGCGTTACGATGTCCATTGCACCGACCGGAGCCAGGGCGTGACGATCTATCGCAATGTTCGATTCAAAGGCATCAAGCACCTGTTCCCAAGGTCGCCGTATGACACGCTTTCAGGATACGTGGAACTGGAACCGGAGAACGGTCAAATCGTTTTTGTTGCCCGAAGTTCCATCATCCGGTTTACGGAGGCGGGCGAAGCCGGCAAACCGGAGTAAACCGTAAACCACGCCAAATCCATAAACACTTTTCAACCGCAAAGAACGCAGAGAACGCAGAGCATTTAACCGCAGATGGACGCGGATGAACGCAGATTAATTTTCAGCCGCCCGTCCTCCGTAGTCCCGATTAATCGGGACGGAGGGTGGAAGAGTCCCCGCGACCTGCTCCCGGTCTTCGTTGAATGTTGAATGTTGAATGTGGGTTTGCTTCGAAAAAACGGACAAAGGAATTGAGTCATTTGGTTAGTTGTTTTGGAGTTCGAAGTCAACGGGCGAATGGTAATCCAACGCGCTATGGGCGCGTTGGCGATTGTAGAAGGTTTCGATGTAATCGAAGAT
>DATEGR010000015.1:0-11303 GCA_035279985.1 Verrucomicrobiia bacterium | reverse complement strand
CAGCGCCGGATCCAGAGCGTGCAAAAATTGCAGTCGCCGTCATAAATCATCAACGGCTTCGGCGGCGGTGTGGCAACTCGAATGTCGCTCATCATTGGCCTTCAATTCTTGGCACCAGCACGGCGGCGCCTTGCAGTTTGCCGGCCCGCAGCCACCCGAGCGCCTCGTTGGCCCCCGTCAAAGGAAACGTTTGAATGGTCGTCCGCACCGGTACCCTGGGTGCCAATGCGAAAAATTCTTCTCCGTCGCGGCGCGTGAGGTTGGCCACGGAGCAAAGCGTTCGCTCCTGCCAGAGCCAATCATATGGAAACGCCGGAATATCGCTCATGTGAATGCCGCCACAAACCACCGTGCCACCTTGGGCCACGGCCTTTAACGCAAGTGGAACCAGATCGCCGACTGGCGCAAAGATGATGGCCGCATCCAATTTCTCCGGCGGCATTGTCCCGGAATCACCCGCCCAGACTGCGCCGAATGATTTGGCGAATGCCTGTGCCTCCGCATCGCCACGGCGAGTGAAGGCAAAGATTTCGCGGCCTTGAAATTTCGCGATCTGCGCCACGATGTGTGCTGCGGCACCGAAGCCGTAAATGCCAAGCCGCCTTGCGTTCCCGGTCTTGACCAGTGAACGGTAGCCAATAAACCCCGCGCAAAGCAGCGGAGCGGCCTCGGTATCGGAATAGGAATCCGGGATCGGAAAGCAGAAACGTTCGTCGGCCACAGCAAATTCCGCGTAACCACCGTCCAGCGTGTAGCCGGTAAAGCGGGCCTGGTCACAAAGATTCTCGCGGCCAGTGCGGCAAAAATCGCATTCCCCGCACGTCCAGCCAAGCCACGGAATGCCCACGCGGTCGCCGACTTTGAACCGTCGGGTTCCCCTGCCCTTTTCCACAATCGTACCGACGATTTCGTGTCCCGGCACGAGCGGCAATTTCGGATTTGGCAGTTCACCGTCCACCACGTGCAAATCCGTCCGGCAGACGGCGCACGCGGAGACCTTCACCAAAACCTGCGCCGCTTCGGGTTTCGGCACAAGCAGGTCGGCAAGCCGCAGAGGTTGCCGCAGTGTTTCGAGCAGCATCGCGCGCATCTTCAGTTGATAGTCGGCGGTTGATGGTTCATGGTACCGGCGGCATGCACTATCGCTTTTTGGACTATCAACCATCAACTTTCAACCATCAACTACCGTGAAAATCGCCATCGGCTCGGACCACGCCGGATTCCGGTACAAGGAACAAATCAAGGAACTGCTGCACAGCCTCGGACATGAGGTCACGGATTTCGGCACGCATTCGGAGGAACTGGTGGATTATCCCCTGTTCATCCGGCCGGTGGCGGAAGCCGTTGCGCGGGGCGAATTTGAACGGGGGGTGGTGCTGGGCGGCTCCGGCAACGGCGAAGCCATCACCGCCAATCGCGTCAAGGGCGTTCGATGCGCCCTGTGCTGGAACCTGGAGTCCGCCCGGCTCGGACGGCAACACAACAACGCCAACGTCATCTCCATGGGAGAACGGATGGTCAGTCTCGACACGGCGTTCGAAATTGTCCGCGTGTGGCTGGATACGCCGTTCGCTGGCGGCAGGCATCAACACCGGATTGAATTGATTGACGCCGCGCAGGAGACGACGTAAGGAGTCTCTGATCAGAACTTTTAAAGAGGTTTGAGCCTCGTTACCTCGGCTCCTACGTTGACGCTTGCTGACGCAAGCCTTACGCTTGCGCAGATTTATGAGCGAATTGCAAAATTCCCTTCTCGAATTAATCCGCCGCACCTCGGCGGAAATTCCCGACGACGTCAACCAATCCATCCTCACGTCGCTGGAACAGGAAAAGAAGGGCACCATCGCCGAAAGCGCGTTGAAGATCATTGACCAGAACATCCAGCTCGCCAAACGCAAGTCGCAACCCATTTGCCAGGACACCGGCAGCATTCTCTTTTATGTGGACGTCCCGGTCGGCTACGACCAGATCGCGTTTGAAGAAACGGCCAGGGAAGCCGTAAAACTGGCGACGAAGAAGGGTTATCTCCGGCAGAATTCCGTGGATTCGCTCACGGGCAAGAACGACGGCACGAACATCGGACCGGGCGCGCCCGCGTTTCATTTTCACCAGCATCGTTCGCCGGAAGTCAGCGTGCGGCTCGTGCTCAAGGGCGGCGGTTGCGAAAACGTCGGCGCGCAATACTCGTTGCCGAACGAGAAGCTCCAGGCGAACCGCGACCTCGACGGCTGCCGCAAGGCGATTCTGGATGCGGTATTGCAGGCACAGGGCAAGGGCTGCGGCCCCGGCATCCTGGGCGTGTGTATCGGTGGCGACCGCGCGACCGGCTACGAAATGAGCAAGACGCAATTCCTGCGGCTGATTCCCGATCGCAACCCGAATCCGGAACTGGACAAACTGGAGCAGGACATTTTGAAAACGGCGAACGAACTGGGCATCGGCCCGATGGGATTCGGCGGCAAGACGACGTTGCTGGGGGTGAAAATCTGCGCCGCCAACCGCCTACCCGCGTCCTATTTCGTGAGCATCAGCTACATGTGCTGGGCCTATCGCCGCCAGGGTGTGACGCTGGATGCAGGTGAAAAAATCACAAAATGGTTGTATTGAGGAGACCGCGCGATGACCAAACTAACATTCCCTTTTAGTGAAGAAACAATTCGGGCGCTGTAAGCCGGCGTGAGGTGCTGATTTCCGGCGTCTGTTCACCGGGCGCGGCGCAGCGAGACACGCGGCGCAGCGAGACTTGCCAGTGTCTGCCAGCGGCGGTAGATTAATGCCATGAGCGCTGCGGAAATCATCCTGGAGTTGTCCAAGTTGACAGCGGACGAGCGCACCGCCGTCCGCCAGCGGTTGCGCGAACTTGAACAGCAGGACGAAGTGCAAATTCTTAACGATTCCGCGCTTGCCACGTTTCAGGACTCAGACAAACGGGAAGCCAAAGCTGCCGGCCTAACCCACCATTCGGGACTGAAGAAGTTTTTCTCTGCGTGGGATGCCAGTCATTCCGTGACGGTCGGCGAGAAACCCAGCCGCAGGCGCACTTATGCCGACACTTCCCGCCTTCGTTGACACCAATGTCCTGCTCTACGCGGCCTCGACCAATCCATCCGAGGCTGGCAAACGCGATGTGGCGCGTGCGGTTTTAGTGGCAGGCAATTATGGATTTTCCGTGCAAGTGGCGCAGGAATTTTTCTCAATGCCACCGGCAAGCTCCAACCACCCATGAGCAGCGCAGACGCCATGGAATTTATACACGGCATTCAACCGGCGACTGTGGTTGGACTGGACTACGCCTTATTTGAAGAAGCAGTAGAAATTCGGGACCGGTTTAAAATTTCATATTGGGACTCGGCCATCGTTGCGGCAGCAAAACGAGCCCGGTGTAATACCTTATATTCGGAGGATTTGACTGACGGTCAAAACTTCAATGGTGTCACGGTGGTTAATCCATTTTGCGCAGGTTTTTCCATCAGCTCAAAATGATTTAGCTATGACCAAACTTACATTTCCCTTCACCGAAGAAAAAATCCGGGCGCTGAAAGTCGGCGACGAGGTGTTGATTTCCGGCGTCGTGTTCACCGGGCGCGACGCAGTCCACAAATATCTGCATGATGGCGGACAGTTGCCACCGGAAGTGAAACTGCGCGACGGCATCTTATATCACTGCGGCCCGGTGGTGATGAAACAGGACGATGGCACCTGGAAGGCCACGGCCGCCGGCCCGACCACTTCCATTCGCGAAGAGCCGTATCAGGCGCAAATCATCAAGGACTTCGGCATCCGTGGCGTCATCGGCAAGGGAGGCATGGGTGAAAAAACCCTGGCAGCCTGCCGCGATTACGGCTGTGTGTATTTGCACGCGGTCGGCGGCGCGGCGCAGGTACTGGCCGACTGCATCAAAAAGGTGCGCAACGTGCATTTCTACGAGAAATTCGGCGCGCCGGAGGCCATCTGGGAATTTGAAGTGGAAGATTTCCCTGCCGTCGTCACCATGGATGCCCGCGGTAATTCGCTACACAAGGAAGTGTTTGCCAAAAGCCAGGCCGAACTGGCGAAGAGACTCTGACCATTTTCGATTTACGATATACGATTTACGAGGCGCCTTGAAATCGGCTACCGGCTCGTAAATCGTAAATCGCGTATCGTAAATTCGTTTACTTTTTCTCCGTCTCCGCCATTTCCCGGTCGCGTTCTTCCATGGCGGCCTTGCGCGAAAGACGCACGCGGCCTTTTTCGTCCACCCCAAGACATTTGACCAGGATTTCATCGCCCATCTTGACGATGTCCTCGGTCTTTTTGACGCGGAAATTGGCCAGTTCGCTGATGTGCACCAGTCCGTCCTTGCCGGGCAGGAACTCGACGAACGCGCCAAATTCCTTGATGGTGACAACTTTGCCGCGATAAATCTTTCCGACCTCCGCCTCGGCGGTCATGCCCAAAATCGCGTCGCGGGCAATCTTCATGCCCTCGGGTGTCACCGAGAAGATGTTCACCGTGCCATCGTCTTCGATGTCGATTTCGCAACCGGATTCCTCGACGAGTTTCTTGATGTTCTTGCCACCGGGCCCGATGATGGCGCCGATTTTTTCCGGGTTGACTTTGATCGTCTCGATGCGCGGCGCGTACTTGCTGATTTCCTTGCGCGGCTCGGCCAGCGTTTTGGCCATTTCACCGAGAATGAACAACCGGGCGACGCGCGCGTTTTCGACGGCCTCGGCCATCATCGCGTGCGGGAGGCCGCGCAACTTGAGGTCGAGCTGGAATCCGGTAATGCCCTTTTCCGTGCCGGCGATTTTGCAATCCATGTCGCAATACGCATCTTCCCAGCCGATGATATCGGTGAGGAGTTTGTATTGCGCAATTTTATTGTCGGCGCCGTAGGCGGTGCAAATGCCGACACTGATGCCGGCGACCGGCCGGACCATCGGAACGCCCGCATCCATCAGCGCCAGGGTGCCGCCACAAACGCTGGCCATGGAGGTCGAGCCGTTCGATTCCATGATCTCGCTCGTGACCCGGACGGTGTAGGGGTAATTTTCGAGCGGCAACATCGGTTCGATGGAACGTTCCGCCAGTGCGCCGTGGCCGATTTCGCGCCGGCCGGGACCGGCAATACGGCCGGTTTCGCCGACGGAAAAATTCGGGAAGTTGTAGTGCAGAATGAATTTCTTTTCGTTGTCGCCGCCGGTGTAGGAATCAAATTCCTGCACGTCGTCGCCGGTACCAAGGGTGACGAGCGTGACGGCCTGGGTTTCGCCGCGGGAGAAAATCGCCGATCCGTGCGCACGCGGCAGGATGCCGACCTCGCTGGAAATCGGGCGCACCACGTCAAAGGCGCGGCCGTCGAGGCGTTTGCCGCTGTTCAAAATCAGACTCCGAACGGCTTCCTTTTGAATGTAATAAAAGGCGTCTTTGACGACGAAATCAGTCACTTTTTCAGCGCCAAATTTTTCGACGAGCTTCGCGCCGACTTCGTCTTGAATCGCCTTGCAGGCATCCTCGCGCGCCAGTTTGCCGGGCGTCAACAGGGCGGGCACAAAACGGTCGCCGGCGAGCTTTTTCGCCTCCGCCAGAATCTCGTCCGGAACAATCGTGAGGGCAATTTCCCGTTTCTGCTTGCCGGCTTTGGCGACGAGTTCCTTTTGGGCGGCGATCAGCGGCTGGCAGCATTCCTGGCCGAATTTGAGCGCAGCGTTGAAATCGGCTTCGCTGATTTCCTTCGCCGAACCTTCGTACATCACGATGTCGTTTTCATTGCCGACGTAAACAAGGTCGAGGTCGCTTTCCTTCATTTCGGAATGCGTCGGATTGGCCACGAACTGGCCTTGGACGCGGCCGACGCGCACCGCGCCGAGCGGCCCGGCCCACGGAATGTCGCTGACCATGAGTGCCGTGGAGGCGCCGACGATGCTCAAAATATCCGGATCATTCTCGCCATCCGCGCTCAGCACAATGCTCTGGACCTGGACTTCGTTGTACATTCCCTTGGGGAAGAGCGGTCGAATCGGGCGATCCGTCAGGCGCGAAGTGAGAATTTCCTTTTCGGTTGGACGGCCTTCGCGTTTGAAGTAGCCGCCGGGGAATTTTCCCGCCGCGGCCGCCTTTTCGCGGTAATCCACGGTCAGGGGGAAAAATTCCTGGCCTTCCTTGGCCTTGGTCGCGGCGACTGCGGCCACGACGACGATGGTTTCGCCGAGCTGCACGGTGACGGCGCCGTCGGCCTGCTTCGCCAGTTTTCCGGTTTCAATGATGACTTGTTTGTCGCCCACCTGGGCGGTGATTTTCTCTGACATGTTCTAACTTTCCCGTCACCGCCGGAGGAACTTCAGTGAACCCCGCTCTTTCACGGAAGGGCGGGACTGAATGAAATTTCCCTGGGGGTAACGAATTTTTCATACGCGATGTGTTTGATTGGGAATCGGGCCGTTCGCGTGTCCCGGCTCAAATCCGAAAGCGGAGGGCGGCTTGAAGCGAATGGCCAAAGCCGCGCCGCCGCAAATCAGTGGCGCAGTTTCAATTTCTTGGTGACCGTTTGATAACGTTTCCGGTCGGTGCTTTGTAAATAATCCAACAGCCGGCGCCGCTGGCCGACCATCATCAGCAGCCCGCGGCGCGAGCTGTGGTCTTTCTTGTTGGTCTGCAAATGCTCGGTCAAATGATTAATCCGTTCCGTCAACAGCGCAATCTGCACGTCCGCCGAACCTGTGTCGTTCGTGTGCAGTTTAAATTGTTCAATCGTCTTTGCCTTCGCTTCCATAAATTTCTAGAGCGGCGGAGTTTAACCGGCCGTCATCCCCGTGTAAAGGTCTTTTCCGGGTATTTCCGCCATGAATCCGGCGTTAAAATGACAATTCCTTCAACGGGAAGCACATCGCCAACGCCAGACCAACCGGCGCCTCGTGGCCGGTGTCAGCTTGAAAGACTCCGACACCCGTAAATTTTCCACCCAGAAAATTCCCCCATGGGCAGCCTCGGCCACAACCAGATCGTGCCGGCGCGAGCGCGGGATTTTTTGGTTCATGAACAAATCCTGGAGTTTCACCGCCGATTTCAGGCCGATGGGTTGAAATCGGTCGCCCGCCCGCCAATGACGCAAGGTGATTTGTCCGCCAACCTGGTCCGCGTCGAAAAACTCGCAACCGGTTCGTTTAACCAGGTTCAGGGGGGGGGTTGTACTTTCGAATTTCCAACTGAATTGGATGCCGTTAAAATTCATTTTCCCCGCCGGGTCTGCCAGATTTATCGAGCATTCTTTAAGATTGAATCCGAGTGGTGCCTGCGCCCGCAAACTTACCCTGCCGGCCACGTCGCGGGTCACAGAAAAACCCGGGCTGACACTGACAGGAATATTCGACGAATACCTCAACTGCTCGACCAAATCGAAATCCACCCAGACGCCGAGTTGCGACAGTTGCGATTGCAGCACCCGGCGCTGGAGCGCGACGGGGAGCTCTTTGAAATTGCAGGAGACGATGTCAGGAGTCTCTAACTTTTTCGCGCTATTGGCCTTCCAATTTTTGACTTCGATTTGAGACACGTCACCTAGTCTCCTGCCAATCCATTGTTGCGCTATTCCGCCGACCACGTCTGCTTCCGCACCGACGATGTCCATCAGCCGCAAAATCGTCCGGGTCAGAGCCGGCTGATAGCGGCGCCGGAGCAACGGCAACAGTTCGTTACGCACCCGGTTGCGTGGCAGGTCGAGGCGCACGTTCGTCGCATCTTCGCGGAAACGAACCTTTTTCTCCCGCGCAAACTCGCGCAGTTCGGTCCTGGTCACATCCAGCAGCGGGCGGACCAGCGTAACCCTGTCGTCCACTGGCGACGACGCACGCCATTTCATCCCGGCCAATCCTTCCCCGCCCGCTCCGCGCAGCACACGCAAAAAGAACAGTTCGACCTGATCGTCGGCGTGATGCGCCAGGGCGACGACGGAAATCCTTCGTTCCCGGGCGGCGCGGGCGAAAAACTCATGACGCAGCTTGCGAGCGGCCATTTCAATCGAAAGCTTCGACGTGTCGGCGAATCGCTGCACATCGGCCCGACCAGCGATAAACGGCAGCTTCAACGCCACAGCGGTGTTGCGAACGAGCTTTTCATCGGCATTGCTGCTCCGGCCGCGCAGTTGATGATTGTAATGCCCGACAGTCAGCTGCCAGCGATGCCGCATCGCCAACGCTTGAAGGACATGCAGGAGCGTCATCGAATCCACTCCGCCGGACACTGCCACCAACACCGACTGACCGTCTTTCAGCAGATGCCGGTCGAGGATGTTTTGTTCGACGCGTTGGAGCAAATCGGTCACGCCAGCATGCTACTGCATGGCACAATTGAAGCAAGATTGCGGGAATGGGGCAGCGAGGTGAATTTCAGCTTGAGGTGGGGCGGGCAGCTTGTCCCGCCCTGCGGTGATCCTCGCGAGCCGACTTTATTTTGCTTCGGCGAGCCAGGGCCGGCTCGTCAGCAGCCTCGCTCCACCAGGTTGTGTTATTGGCAGATTATCTGTTTGCCATAAGTAATGAAAAAATTTGCCACACAACTTCCGCGCCGTTAACGTCAATCTGTGGCCGTCAAATTCACCATTCTCGGCAGCGGTTCCGCCGGCAATTGCGCCTATATCGAAACCGCCGAAGCGCGCGTGCTCGTGGATGCCGGGTTCAGCCCGCGCCAGATCCGCCAGCGCCTCGCCGGCATCGGCCGCACGCCGGAAAATCTCACCGCCATTCTTGTCACCCACGAGCACAGTGACCATGTTTACGGCCTGACCGGCATCGCGCAAAAGCTGAACATCCCGATTTATTGCAATCGTGCCACGCAGGAGGCGTTTGAATTTCAATTGCAGACCAAATTCAGCTGCAACCTGTTTGAAACCGGCGCGAGCTTTGAAATCGCCGATCTGCTGGTGGACACCTTCTCCATTCCGCACGACGCCCAGGACCCGGTCGGGTTTCTGATTCACACCGCGGCCGGCAACATCGGGTTCGTGACCGACCTCGGCCACATGACCAAACTGGTGGTCGAACGGACGCGCGCCGCGAATGTGCTGGTGTTGGAGTCCAATCACGACGTGAAGATGCTTCAGAATTGTCCACGCCGTTCCTGGAGCCTGAAGCAGCGCATCCTCGGCCGGCACGGCCACCTTTCCAACGAAGCCGCGGCCGAAGCCGCCGCGCAAATCATGTCTGCCGATTTGCGCCATCTCTATCTCGCGCATCTGAGCCGCGAATGCAATCGCCCTGAACTGGCGCATTACGTCATGGCCGAGCAGCTCCATCATATCGGCGCCGGCCACGTTCAATTGCAAACCGCCGCGCAGGATACGCCGTGCCAGACGCTGGATCTTTGAAGCAGATGCGCTTGCCGGAAAAAGTAAACGGGAATATTCTCAAACTCTCATGGGTTATAAAGCGGAGCTGATCAGGCCGCCGCAAATCGAACAAGCCATTCTTTTGATTCGCGGACAACGCGTGATGTTGGATCGCGATTTGGCCGCGATGTATGGCGTCAGCACCGGCAATCTCAACAAAGCGGTGCAGCGCAACCTTGATCGCTTTCCAGCCGATTTCATGTTTCGACTCACAGCAGAGGAAGCACGGGCTTCAAGATTCCAAATTGGAATCTTGAAGAGAGGTTTGAATATCAAGTACTTGCCGTACGTTTTTACCCAGGAAGGCGTCGACTCGAAGCGTTTAGTGCCGCAGGCGCGACATCTTTGTAGACCCATCCAACAGGAAATTTCCAGCTCCGTAGGAGCGGCGTCTTCTGGCAATTTCGCTCCTGCGGAGCTTGCGTCATTTTCAATTATTTGATTCTACAACGATATCATGCCTGCGGCGTTTCATTTTCTCCTTTGCGATTGAATCGCGTCGCGCAAATATTCGCGGAATGTTTCTGGTCCAGAAAATCTCCTCGTTCGATTTACCTGAACTCCAGCCTTACGCCACCATGCGGCGTCCGGCGGAACAGGAGCGCCAGGGCATTTTCGTCGCCGAAGGCACCAAGGTCGTTCAGCGACTGCTCGAAAGCCGTTTCACCATCGTCTCTGTCGTGCTGCCGGAAAAATGGCTGGATGATTTCCGGCCCTTGCTCGATGCAAGGACAGAACCCATCACCGTTTATCTGGCGGAAAAAAAACTGCTTGAAACGTTGACCGGCTTCTCGATGTTTCAAGGGGTCCTCGCCGTGGCAAAGATTCCCCGGCCCGTTTCCCTGGACGAGATCGTGTCGAACAGTCCAAAACCGCTGCTGCTGGTGGCGGTGGATGCTCTGACCAACGCGGAGAATCTGGGCGCGCTGGTCCGGAATTGTGTCGCGTTTGGGGTTCAAGCGTTGATCGTCGGCGAGACTTCCAGCAGTCCGTTCCTGCGTCGGGCCGTCCGCAATTCCATGGGCACAATCTTCCAGTTGCCCGTCATCGAACTGGCCAAGCTTGGGCTGCGGCACCGGTTCAAGACCAGACCGCACGCGACTCAATTGACCCTGGCCGAATGTTTGCAGGAGTTGCGCGCCGGGGGTGTCCGCTGCATCGCCGCGCATCCACACACCGACAAAAAGTTTTTGGGGCAGGCAAATTTCTCCGGTGATTGCTGCCTCGTCTTCGGCAGCGAAGGCGATGGCATCACCCCGGTGGTTCTGGAGGCATGCGACGAAGCAGTGGCCATTCCCATGGCACCAGCGGTGGATTCGTTGAACGTCGGCGCGGCGGCGGCAGTGATTCTTTATGAAGTTGCGCGGCAACGGGAACGTACCGGGAGTGGAGGGAAGCGCTTCGTCGCTTCCCCATAAAAAGTGGGCAATGACGAAGCATTGCCCTCCATCACGCCGCTTTGAACACTTTCGTATAAACTTCGCGGATCGCCTTTCGCCACCGGGCCAGCGCGTTTCGGAAGTCTTCGGGCGTGGCAAAACCGCAGCGCACCGACACGCGATAATACGGCGCCGGATCGTCCGGGAGAACGATTTCGCCCTCGTAACTCCACCGGCGCAAAATGCCCTCGACCAGACGCAAGTGGCGATAAGCGTCGAGCAGTTTGTCCGCATCCGGCAAGATTCCGGCATCGCGTCCGCGTTCCAGGGCGCGGAGTGTATTCGGCTCGTGCCAGCCATTTTCCAAACACAGCGTTTGCGCGATGAATTCGGCGTCCATCAAACCGCCCTTGCCGGTTTTGATGGCCAGGGCATCCTGGCCCTGCGGCGTGCGCTCCTTTTCAATGCGCATCCGCATTTCGTGAATTTGCCTTTTCCACTCCGGCGTGTAGCAAGCTGGTAACGTAGGACAGGCTTCCTGCCTGTCTCTCTTTTTT
>DATEGR010000014.1:0-2974 GCA_035279985.1 Verrucomicrobiia bacterium | reverse complement strand
TGTCAAAGCTCGCCTGATAAAACGTCCGGCCGTCGTAGCGCAGCGGATTGTTCATGTAAATCAGCACATTACGGCGCTCGCCGGTGTCCGGGCGGTTGAGCAGCAACTGGCTGGAAAAATTTTTCGGGATGTCCGTGCCTTCATAAACATCGTGGTGGAATTGCACCAGGCGCAGGCTGAACGGCAGATAAAAACGCTCCGGGCGCAGTTGCAGCCGGTATGTGTGGCCGTTGACGGTGAACGTCTGTGGCTGCTCCAGCCATTCCGACACCAGCCATGTGCCGCGCGAATCCTGCGGCGTCACGATTTCCACGAGCGCCGACGGCACATCGCGGCGGTCCATGGCCGTTTCGCGCGGGACCTGCTCCCACCACAAAGCCGAACCGAGTCCGGCATCGGCGTTCACACGCGCAAAGCCCGGCGCGGCGTTGGTGGACAACAACGAATTGGCATAAAACTCCTTCACGCGCACGACAAAGGGCAGTTGGTCGTTGCGGATGTCGCCTTTTTTGGCCAGCAACCGTTCGGGAATGGTCACGACGGTTTCGAGCTTTTGGTCCGTGACGTCGCTGACGGCCAGTTCATCCAGGCGATCCGCCTCGGAATAATTTTTCATCTGGCCCTGACGCAGGTGCATCTGGCTTTCCACCGCGAACATATCCGTGGCGAGCTGGCCAAGAATCAGCAATATCAACCCGGCATGAATGATCCAGAGGCCGATTTTATCGCGGGTCAGTTTGAACCGGCTGATGTGCGCCGCAACGAGATTAAAGAGCAAGGTCGCGCCGAGCAGATAACCGCCGGGAAAAACCGGGATTTTCCAGGCCGCATGCGCCGGATGCCAATAGATGAAGAAGCTGCGGAAGAATTCCGTCTGCGCCTTGTAAAGTCCCAGATGCACTTCGCCGAGCGTGCCGGCGAAGACAAGCACCAGGGACAACACCAGCAGAACGACGGTCAGCCGCAGTGACGTGAAAAATTTGATGAGGCGCTCAAGGAGCATTGGAGTACCTTGCCGTCTCGACAAATTTTGTAAAGGCATCCTTCTCGCTCGCCACGACTTTTTCGTCGCCCATCAGTTTGTAAAACCAGGTCTGGTCGCCCATCGGCACGATGGCAGCAACCAGCCGCAGGGACTGCCCGGACATGTCATTGCCCGTCATGTCCACAAACGTCGCCTGGCCGCCGGTCACATTCATGGTCGTCGTCACCCTGGCCAGCCCGGTTTCATCCACCGGATCCAGGCCGATTTGCCCGCGCCAGCGGTTCACGTTGGCCAACACCCCGCCGCCGCTGCCGCTCAACTGGGCCACGTTTACCTCCGCTTTGGTTCCGTTCGCGCCGGTGATGGAATACTCGGCCAGGAGAAATTGCGCCGCCGGCACTTCTTGCCAGCCGGCCGGCACCGTCAAGGCCGGTTTGCCGGCGTCGGCTGAACCTGCCGACATCATCGGAGCATTCTGGTCCGCGCCGCCGATGGCCGGATGTCCGGGCGGCAAGGCCGCCGGTTGTGCCGCCGGGGTGAAGGTGAGCGATTTGAGAAAGGCCACGAATTCCGGTTTCTGTTGTTCGACCAGGCCGGCGTCGCCCGTCATTTTAAAAAACCACGTCGTGCCGCTGCGTTCCTGCATGACGCCCAGGATGCGTTTGGCATTGTCGCTGCCGGCGAGGTCGTACAGCGTCCCTGATTGGTCTCCGACCTGGACCGTTTCGCCCGTTTTTTGCAATTCATCCGCGGTCGCCGCCGGCAACCCCACCTGTCCGCGCCAGCGATTCACATTGGCGGTGTCGCCGCCGGCCATGCCGGGCAGTGGCACCACCGTCACGTCGGCCTCCGCGCCGCCCTGGCCCGAGACCTTGAACGAAGCGATGCTCATTTCGCCGGGCGCGGCTTTGGTCCAACCCGCCGGCAACGTCCACTGCAATTGTGGTGGCGCCGCGTTGTTTTCGGTTTGACCGGGTGCGGCGGCGGTTGCATTGGGCGGCGGGGCAGCGGAGGAAGAATCGTCATTGGAGAGGCGATAGACTTTGACATTATCGCGGCCGCAACCGGCGAGTGCAGCGGCGATCAGCAGCAGCGGCCACGTCCGGTTCACGCGCAGTGCGCGGTAGAAAGACAAAATTAACCAGCTCATCGTAAAAATTTATGCACGGCCCGACGGAATGGCAAGAGCAACATGCAAAAGGAACGGGGCAAACGCCCGACGGCGGGGTTAATCATTTCATTCCACCGGTGAATCGCCGGCCGGCGCACCCCGCGATGCTACATCGTGCCGTCATGGCAATTACTGCAGTTGAGGTCGTAATCGCCGCCGGGATGTTTGAAAGGCTGGCCGCCGGGTGTCAGTTGCAGCAGTTCCGCGCCGCTGCCTTGCGCCAGGATCGTGTGGCAGGAATTGCAGTCGTTGGAATCAATGCTGCGCTTGCCGTCATCCGTTTTGTGGTTGCCGTCGTGACACCGGAAACAACCGGGCCAGCGCATATGGCCAATGTTGTCCGGGTAAACGCTCCAGTTGGCCTTCATTTCCGGAAAGAAGTTGTCCGAGTAAATTTGCTGAACGGCGGCAATGGCCGGTCGAATCCGCGGTTCGTTGGGATAGCGTTCGGCCAGCAGGGTGGCGATGCCTTCCCGGGCTTCCGTGTCGGTCCGGTATGGGCGGGTCAGGACGTAAACGGCGTTGGTTTTGATCCACGGCAGCGTGGGATCGATGTGGCCCAGTTCCATGGCCAGGTTGACGGCTTTGTCCGGCGGCACATAACGGTGCGACGGGCGGTTGTGGCAATCCATGCAATCCATTTTGCGGATTTCGTATTTGCTGAGGTCGTTGGTGAAATGCGGCTCGTGATAAACGGTGACGACGCCCTGTGAATCGGTGATCCGCACCCACGGAATCTTTTGGCGCGCCGCGTCGGTGGCGATGTATTCCACGGAGTTGCCGACGACCATGTGCCAATGGATGCCGCCGACCGGGCC
>DATEGR010000013.1:0-2913 GCA_035279985.1 Verrucomicrobiia bacterium | reverse complement strand
CGCCTGCCAGTCGGCCACCAGCCCGGCGAACGTCTCGTAACTGCTGTCGGATTGAGGAACCGATTTCAGGCAGCAGTCGTTCATGCCCGCCTTATATCACGACCCACCCCAATTTACCCCCACATTTTTTGATATGCGCCCAACCCAATCATCACTGCGTCCGGAATCGACGGCCGGCAAACGCGACAAATTGCGTGCCATCCCCATTTCGGTTGATTATCCTGACACGCGATGAAAGTATTGATTACCGGTTCCAATGGTTTGATCGGGTCGGAAGCGGTCCATCATTATGACGGTGAGGGACATGAGGTTCATGGGATTGACAATAATCTGCGCCGTGAGTTTTTCGGCCCCCAGGGAGACACCCGCTGGAATCTGGAACGCCTCCGCCAGACGACCCGCCATTTTCACCATCACGAACTGGATATTCGCGACCGGCAAAAAATCCTTGATTTGTTCAAGTCGGAGAAATTTGACCTGATCATCCATTGCGCTGCGCAACCTTCACACGACAAGGCCAGGGAAATCCCTTTTGTGGATTTCGATGTCAATGCCGTGGGCACCATCAACCTGCTGGAAACGACGCGCCTTACGAATCCCGAGGCGGTCTTCATTTTCATGTCCACCAACAAAGTCTATGGCGACGCCCCGAATGAAATCCCGCTCAAGGAATTGCCGACGCGCTGGGACTACGCCCGGCCGGAGGATTTCAACGGGGTGCGCGAGGAGTGCCGGATTGACCGGACCATGCACAGCCTGTTCGGCGCCAGTAAAACGGCGGCGGACGTGGTTGCCCAGGAATATGGCCGGTATTTCGGCATGAAGGTCGGCGTTTTCCGCGGCGGTTGCCTGACGGGCGAAAACCATTCCGGCGTGCAGTTGCATGGATTTCTCTCCTATCTCGTCAAAGTCGCCCTGGCCGGGGAAAATTATACAATTTTCGGATACAAAGGCAAACAGGTGCGTGACCAGATCCATAGCGTGGACGTGCTCGCCGCGTTTGCGGAATTCACAAAAAAGCCGCGTTCGGGTGAGGTTTATAACCTGGGCGGCGGACGCGAAAACAGCGCCTCCATTTTGGAGTGCATCCAAAAAATTGAAGCGCTCACCGGTAAAAAAATAAGCTGTGCCTACACCGACAAGGCGCGCGCCGGCGACCATATTTGCTACATCAGCGACCTCGGCAAATTGAAAAGCCATTATCCCAACTGGAGAATCAGCTGCTCACTGGACCGGATTCTGGAAAAAATGGTGAGTACCTTGCGACCCGCTTGAGCGGCCGGATAAATTTCATTGGTGCCGCATAGCGACGAAGGCACCAGCGAAAGTATGAAACGTAAAGTCCGGTGGCAGTTTTAATTTAATGGTTGTAGAACGTGTCAATGTCCTTGGCGTCGGCGTCAGCGTCCTTAACTTACAAACGGCGCTGGCAGCGATTGCCGACGCCGTGCGGCAAAGACGCAAAGGCTACATTTGCGTCACCGGCGTTCATGGGGTCATGGAGGCGCAACATGACGAAAAGTTTCGGGCCATTCTGAATCATGCGTTTCTCTGCACGCCTGACGGGATGCCGATGGTCTGGATGGGCAAAATCCACGGTCGTTCTGAAATGCAGCGGGTTTATGGTCCCGACCTGATGCTGGAGGTTTGTGCCTGGAGCGAACAAAACCAGTGCCGTCACTTCTTCTTCGGCGGTGCCGATGGAGTGGCAGACACACTTGCCGAAAAATTAAAGGCGCGATTTCCGAAAATGCAGATTGTGGGAACGTTCACGCCGCCGTTCCGGCCGCTCAATCCTGCCGAGCAGAATGAATTACAGGGAAAAATCCGTGTCGCGCGGCCCGACATTTTGTGGGTTGGCTTGAGCACGCCCAAGCAGGAAAAGTTCATGGCGGAATTTTCACCGACGCTGGAAGCGACGCTGACGATCGGCGTCGGCGCGGCTTTTGATTTTCACAGCGGCCGCACAAAACAGGCACCGCGCTGGATGCAGCGCAGTGGGCTCGAGTGGTTTTACCGTTTGTGTACCGAGCCGCGCCGGCTGGCCAGACGCTATTTTAGGAATAATCCACTGTTTGTGGCCAAGATTGTTGGCCAACTTTGCGGGTTAAAGAAATATAATTTGACGTGAAGCAGGAATGCGAGTGAAGGGAAAGCCGGGAATCACCACGGTTCGGTTATACTTAGATGCGATTGTGGCATGAAAACTGATTCAAGGGTGCCAATGCATCTGGCCGATTGGAGTTTCCCGGCCCGAGTCGGAACGGCGGCGGCGCGCGTCCCGGTGTTTCACGAATCCCTTTATATTCTCTGCCGAGGGGACGGCAGCTGAACGGGTTGTTGCGAGAGAACAATTTGATTGAGCAAAAGACCAAAATAGGCTATCAAACAAATTCCAATTGTACGTGCATGAGTGAACAAACCCAACCTGGAACTCCTGTGGGATTTCAAGCGAATTTCGTGGATTGCTGGCGGCGCCTGCCAAACAAGGGTTTCTTTTTCCTGTTGCTGGCTGCGTGGCTGGCGCTGTTTCAATTTTTGGGCAATTCAGTCTTTGGTTACGTTCATAGCCCGTCGTTGTTGTACTGGATGTTTAATTCCTACAACAGCCAGAGTGGTTCCGGCGATGACGCCTATGGAGACATTATTCCATTTTTGGTAATCGGTTTATTTTGGTGGAAGCGCAAGGAATTGCTGGCACTGCCGTTGAGAATCTGGCCGCCCGGCCTGCTGCTTGTCGGTTTGGGGCTGGTGTTGCATATAATGGGTTACGTGGTTCAAGAGCCGCGCCTTTCCATCGTTGCGTTATTCACCGGCGTTTACGGATTGATGGGGCTGGCGTGGGGTTCCAGCTGGCTGCGCCACAGTTTTTTTCCATGTTTTCTTTTTATTTTTTTCGTGCCATTGAGTTCC
>DATEGR010000012.1:0-7124 GCA_035279985.1 Verrucomicrobiia bacterium | reverse complement strand
GCCTTCCACCAGGGCGATGGACGAACAAACTCATATTCTCAAGCTCGATGCCACGTACGATTTCGACGACTGGCATCTGGAGGACAATGCGCGGGTCGAGTTTTACCGCGAAAACAATCGCGGGTATGAAAATAATGTTTTCCAGCAAATCGGTACCGCCAGCGGTACCACCTCCACCTCGGATAATTATAATCATGTTCAGGGCATGAACACAGTCATGCTCGAAAAACAGCTCTTCGATTGGTGGTTCTTGTCCGCTGGTTACTATTATTCGAGGCTGGACGGCAGTGATTTCTTCAGCCAGACCAATAGTCCGCAAATTGTGGCGGGCGATCCGTCCTCGTGGAACAGCAGTGAGATCACCCTGCGCCGCGAATCAGAGGTTTTCAGCGTGGCCAGTCTCTTTCGGCCATTGGACTATTTGAGCTGTTCGCTGGGTTCACAAAACGAATGGACCCATCAGGAAGGATTCGGCGACAGCATTCCTTTTTTTGAATCGGGCAACAATGCCGCCGGGTTCGCCGATTATGATGAATTTAAGGCGTCACAAAATGCGAACCTGCGTTTTACCAAAATTCCTTTCACCGTCATTTTCGCCGACGCGCGATTCGACGAGGACAGCATCGGCGAATTTCAGCAGGCAGGCGCCGGGCAGTACACGAATAAAACGGACGTGACCAGTCTGCGTTACAATCTCCGCGCCGGTTTTAACACCTCGCCCTGGCGCTGGGTGGAGCTGAATGCAGATTATCTGAGACAATACAGCGATACGGATTACAATCACCTCATTGATGTGTTCAATGATCCCAACAACTTCGGGTTTGCCGCTCCGTACAACGGCTATCCGGCGTTCATTCTCAACCGGAAGATTCAGAGTGACGGCTTTGAAACCAAACTGACACTGCGTCTGGTAAACTGGCTGAGAGCAACTTTAAGCTACCGGCTAACCGCTACCGAATTTTCATCCATCACGGATCCCAATCTACCCCTGTTCGGCACGCCTTCGGGAGGCCAGATTGACGATGGAAAATATCGGGCCCAGACCTGCGGTATTACCACCACGCTGACGCCCTTCCGGCGATTTTATTTTTCCGGCGCGTTTACCTATACCCACTCGTTGGCGGTTACCGCCGTCAATGGTGACCCATCCGTCGTGCCTTATCGCGGTGACATTTACACCTTTACCGGAACGACTGCTTATGCGTTGAATGCCAAAACCGGGCTACAGGCCTCCTATAGCTTTTCTGACGCCGGTTTCGGACAAAACAACGCGCCCAACGGTGTGCCCCTGGGCCTGGATTATACCCGCCACGTCCTGTTGGTGGGCTTGACGCGGCAGTTAACCCGGAATCTTTCCGGAGCATTACATTACGAATTTTCGCAATATTCCGAACCGAGCAGCGCGCACCTGAACGACTTCACCGCGCACGGTGTTTTTGCCACGCTCATTTACCGGTGGCCCTGAACCGGGAGCACCGGCATCTTGCCGGCGAGTGGCAACGTGAACCACGAACTAACGCCGGCAAGATGCCGGCGCTCCCGGAAACCGTTTAACCCGCGCTTCTGCGCGCTGCTACCCACGTCAACCGTAACCCTTCCAGTGTCAGGTTGGGTTCAACGACGGAAATTTCAGGTAACTTTGAAGCAATCAATTGTGCGTAACCGCCGGTCGCGATGACCGGCAGATGTTTTACCTTCAACTCACGCTTCAATTCAGCAATCAGCTCGCGTACCAGACCGCGATAGCCATGCACCGCGCCAATCAACATGGCCTGCTCCGTGTTTTTGCCGACGACGGCGGTCACCTCGCGGATCCGGATGGTCGGCAGCAACGCCGTTTTCTCGTGCAGGTAATCGGTCATCGCTGCCAGGCCCGGTGCAATAATGCCGCCAATGTAATGACCCGCGCGATTCACGACGTCGAATGTGACCGCCGTGCCAAAATCCACCACCACCACCGGCGCGCCGAAGCGATGTCTGGCGGCAACGGCGTTGGCCAATCGATCGGGACCGATGGTGTGCGGTTTGGGGTAATCAATGCCCAGCCCGCGCAACGTTTTGGGTGTGAGTTCCAGCACCTTCAACTTCCAAAACCGGCGGATGGCCTGGCGGACGACCGGCGTTGCCTGTGGCACAACGCTGCATAAAACCGCGCCCTCGATCTTTCCTGCGCCGACAAATCCGGCCGCGCGCGCTGTGGCGTTTCCGCCAAACCATGCAGCCGTCGGGATGTTGATTTGCCGCAGAACACGCCGGTCGTTCGCCAGACCGATGTGCGTATGCGTGTTGCCGATGTCCAAAAGCAGAATCATTTCCTGTAGCGGCGGTCTACGACCGCCGCTGGTTTGGACCAAATTGCCTTTCGGCGGTCATAGACCGCCGCTACACTTTTTGATTTCATTTTTCCAGTGTCACATCGCCGCCGCTGATGCGTTCCAGGTGGCCGTGTTCGGTCCGCAGTAATAATTCACCACTCTCGCCCAACGATTCTGCCCGGCCCCGGACACGGCGGTTGCCGATTTGAATGGTCACGTCCCGGCCAATCGTCTGGCAACGCGCCTCCCATTCATCAGCAACTTTGGCGAATTGTCCCGCGCCTACGCGCAGATAATCGTTATCCAACTCGCGCAAGATGGCCGTGGCCAGATCCGCGCGCGAAAAAGCCCGGCCCGCTTCGATTCTCAGCGACGTCGCCTGCCTGCGTAAATCCACCGGAAATTCACCCGTGCCCAGATTCACGTCCACACCGATGCCGAGGATGACGTGTTTGACGCGATCCAGTTCCGCGCTGAGTTCGGTCAAAACACCGGCGACCTTTTTCCCATTCACCCAAATGTCGTTCGGCCATTTGATTTCAGGGTTTAAGCCGGTTTCCGCCCGGATAGCGCGGCATAGCGCGGTGGCGGAGGCGACCGTCAATTGCGTTGTCTCCGGCGGTCGCAACTCCGGCCGCAACAAAATGGAGAACCAAAGCCCCTTGTATGCGGGTGAAATCCACTTCCGTCCGAGCCGGCCACGACCCTTGGTTTGTGACTCGGCGAATACCACCACGCCTTCCTTCACACCATCGCGTGCGAGCTTTTCCACCACGTCATTCGTCGAGGTCGTCTGCTCAAACACACGGATATCCCGCCCAATGATTTTAGTCTTGTAAAGGCGCGCCAGCAAATCATCCGCATGCAGCACGTCCGGCACGCTGACCAGCCGGTAGCCGAAGTGCGGACCGGCTTCAATGTCGTAACCGAGCTGGCGCAATTCCTCAATCCGCGCCCAAACGGCCGTGCGGCTGATGCCCAATTGCTCAGCCAGGTCCATGCCCGATACCCCGTCAGGGCTCGCGCGCAAGGCTGAAAGAATTTTCCCGTCGGTAGTCATGAAATCCTGGTTCTCATCCGTGGTTTTATTCCTCAAAATCCAGGCCAATGTCCACCGCGCGTGCGGAATGCGTCAGCGCGCCGACGGAAATGAAATCCACCCCGGCCCCGGCGATGGCATGGACATTTGCCGGATTTACACCGCCGCTGGCCTCGGTCTGCGCGCGGCCCTTGACTTTCTGCACCGCGAGCCGCAGTTGGATCAGGTTCATGTTGTCGAGCAGGATGATGTCCGCGCCCGCGTCCGCGGCCTGTTCCGCCTGTTCCAGGGTGTCGGCTTCGACTTCAATCTTCAATCTGGGAAATTTTTCGCGCGCCCGCGCCACGGCGGCAGCGATGGCATTGGGCTTCTCATTTTGCAGGGCGACGAGATGATTGTCTTTGATCAGAATCATGTCGAACAGGCCGAGCCGGAGATTCGTCCCGCCGCCACACGTGACGGCGTATTTCTCAAACCGCCGCCAGCCGGGCGTCGTTTTGCGCGTATCGAGAATCTGCGCGTGGGTTCCTTTGATGGCCTCGACGAATTGTGCGGTAAAGGTGGCAATCCCGGAAAGTCGCTGAACGAAATTCAACGCCACGCGCTCGGCGGTCAAAATCGCGCGCGCCGGCCCGGAAACACGCAGCAGAATTTCGTCCGCCTTCAAGGATTGACCATCCCGGGCGAGCCGTTCGATTTTCACCGCGGGTGAAAGCCCGGTGAACGCCGCTTCGGCGAAGGCGAGGCCGGCGATGACGAGCGGTTCGCGGGCGCGCATGACCGCCTGGACCGCGGTGGTTTCCGGCACGGTGGCGAGCGTGGTGACGTCACCGCTGCCGATGTCCTCGGCCAAAGCGTTTTGAACGGCTTGACGAATTTCTGAGACGGCCAATTCCACGCCGTCAGGATGAAGGTGAAAGGAAAAGTGGAAAAGGAAAAAGGGAACGGTTTGGCGGGTCTATCGCCCTCCGGTATTAATTGCCGGGATTCAACGAGAAAAATTCCCCGGCCAGTCGGTCCACATTTTCCGCCGCTTCCGTATTGGGCTGAGTCACCAGGGCCAGCAACGCGCCGTCCGCGCGCGGGATCAGAAAGATCTGACCCTGCTCGAACGTCCAGGTCAGCCGACGCGGTGCCAGTCCATGGCCGGCCAGCAGTGCCATCGCCTCGGCCAATTGTTGCAGGATCTGCTCCCAATGCTCACGCGGATACATTTCATCGAAGCTGTAACTCAGGCAGGTGGCATCGGGCAAGCGCAGGCCACAAGCCAGCAGACCGGGCACGGTCGTGCCGGGTGCCAGCCATTCCTGAGAAGCGCTGCTCATGGGATTCAAGTTGTGGGGTTTTCCGTTGTGGATGAAACGCGGACGAAGACCATGCGGTCTGCTCCCGCCTGCGCCACCGCCCGACTGCCGGCGATTTGAATTTCCAGCCGGTCAAAATTTCCCAGCGGCATCAATTGGCTGAAGAACGCCGCCCGTTGCGCCACGTCTTGCAGCAGGGCCGTTCGGGCGTGCCGGTCCGGACACTGCCAGACATAAAGCGGATCACCATTGCCGGAACAGATCAAAGTCTCCTCAACCCGCGCCCGCAAATCGGGCACTGCCATCGAGGATTCCACGGTGGGGGCGGGCTCCCGCGGAGGAACCACCCCGGCTGCCGCTGCGGCCGCGGCGGTTTCATCTTGTACCCGCGCGGCTTCCATCAGCAAAAATTCCCATTGCCCTTCGATGGTGCGTTTTGACGGTGGTTCGAACGGTTGCAGTTGGAACTCGCCGCTGGCGAGGGCCAATAACCTGTAAAAAGCGGCTTCCCCCGCCAGGTCACCGGCCTGGGCATGAATAATCCTGCCGTCTTCGATGAAAATCCGGCCTCGTAATTGCAGATTATGAATTTCCAGAATGGACGAAGTACGACCGAGACATTCCATCTGAATGACATCCTGCAAACCAACCCGGCGCAAGACACCCTGGAACCCTTCCTGGGGCGTCCAGGTTATCAATTCCTCCAACATGATGAAGATGGATTTCAACCCTTCGGGCGAGCGCGGTTTTTCGATGAACAATTCGGCGCCCTCGGCGAGACAGGCCGAGCGCTTTTCCTCGGTGGCGTTGGCGGTAATCACCGCTTTTTTCAAATCCGGGTAGCTTCGGTTGAGGATGTGCAGGAACTGGATGCCGTCCAGCATCGGCATGTTGACGTCGGTCACAACGAGATCAATGCTGCGGACTTTCAGGAGTTCAAGCGCCTGATCGGCGGAGGTCGCACAGTGGATCTGCCAGATTTTTTCACCCAACGTGGCAAAGAAATCCTGAATCATGGCCAGAAAATCCGGGTCGTCATCCACAAACAGGATTTGATATTGTTTAGTCGGCGCGTTCACTGTTTATCAAGAAATTTGCATAAAAATGCCGCAATTCCCGTACCGGAAGTCGCCATCACGGGGCACAAAATCAGGGCCGTACCGGCGGTTTTCAATTCAACCTTGCCAGGGCGCTTTGGGCCGCTTGTTGTACGAGATAATCACTGTCTCGCGTGGCGGCCGCCAGCAGGGCCTTCGCGTTCTTTTCCCGCAATTGTCCGAATGCGGTGACTGCTGCCAACCGCAGGTCCCGGTCGCGGTCACGGAGCAGCTCGGCCAGAATGTCAAAAGCGGCAGGCACCGGACTCTCCGGCGGCGGCGCCGCGGAAATTGCTGCCGGTGGGACATCCGGCTGGTCGGGAGCGATGCTGTTCAGTTGATGCAGCAATTTGGTGGCACTGTGCCGGACCCAGTAGTCCCGATGGTTCTGAGCCGTTTTGATTTCCGGCAATGCCTGGCGGGCGGCCTCGGTTTTGAGCCAATGGCGGTCAATCAGTTGGAGGGAGTTGGTCGCCGCGTTACGCACGGCACTTTCGGAATCCAGCAACGCAAGCACCAGGGGATAAATCCCGCGCCCATCACCAATCCGGCCCAAAGCCACCGTGGCGCCCTCACGCACATCGCGGTCTTTGTCATGCAGCGCCTGGCAGAGTCCCTCCACTGCCGTTGCCTCACCCAGATTGCCCAAGGCCCGGACCGCTGCCTGGCGCACTTCCCAGGAGGAGTCGCCTAATACGTGAATCAGTGCGGACACCGCGCGCGTCGCATCGCACTTGCCGACCGTTTCCGCGGCAGCGGAACGGACCCCGGGGTTGGGGTCCGTGAGCAGACGTTCCACATCATCATAGGCGGAGGCATCGGCAAAACGTTCCAAAGCCTCCAGGGCCGCGATGCGCACCGCCGGCGCACTTTTTTGGAGCGCTTCCAACAATGGTTTGATTATGTTCCGATCATCCATTTCGCCCATGGCCTTGACCGCCTCCAATTGCTTGTCCGGCGGACCATTCCGGAGCAACCCGACCAAAGGTTCGATGGCCTCGGTACCCAGCGCGGCGACCTGGCGCAGCGTACCCGTGGCCATAAGATGGAATGCGCGTTCGGTGTCGTTGTCCGGTTGCCAGCCCAGCTGCCGCAAACTCATGGAAGCGCGCGACCTGACCGCCGGCTCGGCATCCCGAAGCAGGTGAACCAACCAGCCGATTGACCGGGTATCTCCTAATTGGCCCAGGGCTTCCGCCGCCGCCGCGCGCGCCTGCGGAGCACGGTCACGGAGCATTTGCACCAGCGGTTCAACGGAGCGGCGGTCCTGGAACCTGCCTAATCCCCGCGCGGCGGCACTGCGTACTTCGATCTCCCGATCTTTCAGGGCAAAAAGCAGCGGCTCGACTGAATCAGAATATTCGGATTG
>DATEGR010000011.1:0-2620 GCA_035279985.1 Verrucomicrobiia bacterium | reverse complement strand
TCGCAGTCCAGGCCGGCGGCCAGCGTGGAGAAACCGGCGAAAGCACCGCCGGCGGTGGAAACCGACAATTGCGCCTGGCCGGAGGCGGAGGCGGGTTTCAAGTCCGGCGTCAGGGCGAAATTGAATTTTCCCCGGATCGCCGCTGCTAAAAATCCGTTGGTCCCGCCGGGTGGATTTTCATCGAGCCGCAGGGCCGCCGACAATTCAAGCGCAGCGGACTGTCCGTTTTTCAAGTTCGCCAGCGTCACGTCCAGATTCGTCAACGCGGTGACATTACTCCGGCCGCTGCCGTAAATCCTGATTTCCACGAGGCTCGCGTTGCGCAAGGTGAGTTTGCCAAGGTCAATTTGCGACGCTTTTGACGATTTTGGCTTTGGCGATCCGGCGTTGGCCGGCTTGGCTGGCAACGCTTTCAGCAACGGGTCCAGATTGCTGCTTCCATCCGGGTTTTGAACCAGTTCGACGGCTGGGGAGTTGAGTACGATTTCATCCACGTGGATATTGCCGCCGAGAATGTCCCATAAATGGTACCGGATGCTGGCTTCCGGCACGACGAGCAAAGGCGCCTGCCCTTGAACCTGCACCGTCAGATCGCGCAATGCGATTTGCTTGAAAGGATTCACGGAAATATCGCTGACCGTGACGTTGGCGTGAAGTGCATCACCCACGCGCGGCAGCACTACACTCTTTATGAAGGCTGGGCTGGTCGCGACGAAATACACCACCACCAGCAAAATGATCACCATCACCGCCAGCCCGGCGAAGAATCGCAACCAGCGGCGACGTTTCTTTTGTGGCGGCGCTACAATGAACATCGGTTGGTTCGGTTGGTTCGGTTGGTTCATAAAACGTCAAATTTATTCGGCGCATCCTTCCCGTGGGCAACGATTGGCGCCCCGGCTCGCCTCAGTGCAAGATAAGTTATAGTTAATGGACAGGTGTATGGCCCGAAACATTCAATTCGATATTGCTGGAATCAGCACGGTAAATTCCTAAACCGACGGGAGGCAAAGTGGCCTCAGTTTCGTCTTTTGATTGGTCCCGTCATAAATATATTCCCTGCGTGATTAATACCGACGCAAAGCTGGCCGCCCTGCTGCCCGTAATCAAATCCGCCAGCTGGCTGGCGCTGGACACCGAAGCCGACAGTCTGCACGCCTATCCCGAAAAGGTCTGCCTCATCCAGATCAGCACCGGCGCCGGCGACACCTTAATTGACCCGCTCGCCGGCATCAATCTCGATCCGCTGCTGGACGCGCTCAATGCGCATGAACTGATCATGCACGGCGCGGATTATGATTTGCGCCTGCTGCGCAAGCATCACGAGTTCGTGCCATCGGCGATTTTTGACACCATGCTGGCCGCCCGGCTTTTGGGTGAACGGCAGTTTGGCTTGAGTTCGCTGGTCGAACCATTTCTGGGTGTCAAGCTCGACAAAGGTTCGCAAAAGGCCGACTGGGCGCGGCGGCCGCTCACCGAGCGCATGGAAAAATATGCGCGCGCCGACACTCATTATCTCAAACCGCTCGCCGACAAACTGAAAGCCGGACTCGAACAAAAAGGACGCCTCGCCTGGCACCAGGAATCATGCGCGCGACTGATTGCGGAAAGTTCAAAGCCCTCCACCGCCAACGCGGACTCCGTCTGGCGCATCAAGGGCAGCCACGCGTTGAATCGCCGGGCGCTGGCCGTCCTGCGCGGACTGTGGGAATGGCGCGAGGGCGAAGCCATTGCCGCCAATCGCCCGCCGTTTTTCATCCTCAACCATGAAAAGCTCATCAGCATCGCCGCGACGGCCGCGGCGCACAAATCGGTGGATCACCTGCTGCCCATGCGCCTCTCACCACGCCGTTGTGAAGGTTTGAATCAGGCCATCAGGGCCGTCCTCGCGCTTCCGGCTGACCGTCACCCGGAAATCCTACGGCACAAGTTTTACCGCCCGACCGAAGCCGAAATGGACCGCTACCACGACCTGGAAAAGCGCCGGGACCATCGCGCACATGAGTTGGGCATTGACCCCACACTTATCGCCAGCCGCGCCACGCTCAGCGAACTCGCCCGCAACTGGGACCAATACGCGCCGGAACTGATGAACTGGCAACGGGAACTCTTGATTTGAACGGTCATTAGAATACTTGACTGACGTTGTACATTCCGTTACTCTTTCTAAGACTTCAACCAACCCGAAAGTTTTATGAAACTGCGATTGCCGTCTGCGGCGTCAAACTGCCATTCTACCTAACGCGCACGCACACCGCGCAAGGGAGATTTCATATGCAGATGATCATCACATTCATGGCAGTTGTTGCAGGACTGGTCTTTTCCGTAGCTGTTGCGCTGGTAGTGGAAGAGCTGATTTTTGGGCAGGTGTTTCGGATGTTCTTTACGCCGCAGCCGGTCCGTATCAAAGCAGCGCAACAGAAGTAATGGAAGTGACTTCAGGAGAGTCTCATGATTTTTCTCAGGTACTTGCTGCTGTGGGGCGGGGCAGGAATGATCGCGGCGGCGATCGGACCGCTCTCGCGCGATCTCTACCTCCACTTTGCTTTCAAACATCGGCCAGAGTCGCCTGAGGGATCCGCGCCTCCGGCAGGGGATGCTCCCGAGATTCACTGGAAGG
>DATEGR010000010.1:0-6193 GCA_035279985.1 Verrucomicrobiia bacterium | reverse complement strand
CGCAGAAAAACAATTTCAATTTGATAACCAAGGGCTTTCCAATGTTTGAGCCGGTTAGTGTACGCCAATCCGCTCAACGTGCTTTCAAAGGCAAAATCCAATCGCGCGCCGGCCAGGCGATCCAATTCCTGCAGAAATAGTTTTCCCGCCTTTACCACCGCGAGTTCCGGTTTCAGCGGTGACAGGCCCGCCGCCAGCAAATCCATGTTCACGAAATGAACCACGCCCGCTTCCTTTGGGAGAAACTCGCGGGCAAATGTCGTTTTGCCGGCGCCGTTCGGTCCGGCAATGATGATGCAGTGAGGCGCTCTGGAGGATGTCCGACTCATTGTTAAAGGAGATATTTTTTCCGGCGAGGCATGGCGCGATTTTGCATCCGTCAACCCAGTTTGGGGAGAAAAAAGTCACGGCTCATCAGGATCGCCGCAGAGCGGGACAGGCCCTCGCTCCAGCTTTTGTGACTTTTGTGCCTCTTTGCGGCAAAGATAATCTGCGTTCATCCGCGTAATCCGCGGTTGAAAGTCTAATCGGCTCGTGAGGATCGCCGCGGAGCGGGAATGGCTCTCGCCCCACCAACATCGGCTCAAAACGTGTATTTCATCGCCAGCGAAACAAGGTTGCGCGAGAACTCGCGCCCGTCGGCGTAGGTTGCGCCCGGTGCGCTGGTCGGCGTCTTGTTGTCCACCAAATCGTAAGACCAGGAAAGCTCGGCGTTCAGATGCTGGTTGTAAGTGTAGGTCAACCCGGCGCTCGGTGTGTAAATCCAGTCGTTGCGGTTCACTGGCGCCTGCCAGTCGCCGATGTAAAGCTGGAACCCGGCGCCGGCCGTCCAATGTTCATTGAACTTGTGTTTCCAGGTCGCACCGTAGGTGATGTCTTCATAAACGCTCTGGCTGGAAAACGCCGGCTGTTCGTAACGCCGGAACAACAGCGTCACGATATCGCTTTTGTCCGGCGTTAAAGTCGCCGCGGCGTCCACCCAGTACAGCTGGCGATTGCGATCGAAGCCGGCCGGCGTGCCGCTGGCCCAGGTGCGGATTTCCGGGCCACCCAGCGCGGCCAGCTTAAGCCATGATGTCGGACTGCCTTCCACCCCGACGAGGATGCGGTGATAGGAACTGTCGTAGGGACTGTCGGTGAATGCGGTGTTGGCCGCGTTCGGGCCGACGAATTGGTCCTGCCGGCCATAACGGTAGCCGAGGACGAGATACGTTTTCTGGCCCACGTCATAGCCGACGTCCACGCCGCCATTCACGTCCTGCCGGTCGAGATAATTTTCGTAGGTATAAGCCGGGTCCGTGTTCAATCGCTGCCCGGTCAGGAAATCATGATAGTAACTCGCGGCCATCGGGCGGATGAACCATTTGCCGAACGGCAGCGTCACGCGGAAGGTGTTGCGGAAAACGAACTGCTCACGCCGGTCGCGCAATGGAATGCCACCAATGGCCGGGCAATCATCGGGCCGGGCAAAAACCGGGCCGACGGCGCTGCCCTCGACGAACGTCGGGCTGTTGAGCAATTCCCAGGTGGCGTCCTTGATTTTGCCGTTGAAATTGAGCGTGACGCGGTGCGCGGCGTAATCTTCGTCCTCCGCCGACGTGTAGAGTGCAATCTCCGGCGCGTAAAACGCCGTCACGTTGAACGCCGCGCCGGACTGGTAGTTCAGGCCCAGCCGCGGGAGGATGGTGGTTACCAGGGACGATTTCAGTGGGGACACGGCATGCAGCCCGGCAGCGGCGGCAATGCCGACGTTGACCGGGAGGGGCGCGGTGTCCTGAATGTAAACGTTGTTATCAAAGGCCTCCTTCAATGAGACGTCGGCTTTCCAGGTCAGATTGGTGTCGGCCGCCTGAGCAAGGCTGGCGGCTGCCGAAATGGCCAGAACAGCCAGTGTAGTACTATGTCCCGACTTCATCGCGTTCTGCGAAGATTTTCCCGGAGCGCGGACAGCTTTGTCCGCGAGATGGTTGCGGTCGCAACGAGACACGCAGACAAAGCTGTCCGCGCTCCTTTGGTTGCGGCTTGGCCGCGCGAAGGCTGTGTGCAAAAAGGCCGGGGATTTGCTTAATCGCATAACTTTCCCTTTCCAACTATTTGAGTTCATGCTGCCGGGGTACGCACCCCGGCAGCCTTTCTGAACTTTACTGCTTCCCTTTGACCAGAAGTTCCACCACGTGCGGGTCGGCCAGCGTCGAAACGTCGCCAATCTGGTCCGCGGCGTTTTCGGCGATCTTCCGCAGGATGCGACGCATGATTTTGCCGGAGCGGGTCTTGGGCAGGGCGGGTGCGAACTGGATTTTGTCCGGCACGGCAATCGGCCCGATTTCCTTGCGGACGTGATTGCCCAGTTCCCTTTTAAGTTCGTCGCTTTCGGGCACGCCGTCCTTGAGGGTCACGAAGGCGTAAAGGCCCTGGCCCTTGATGTCGTGCGGCATTGGCGCCACGGCGGCTTCGGCCACCTTCGGATGGCTGACCAATGCGCTCTCGACCTCGGCGGTGCCGATACGGTGACCGGAGACGTTGACGACGTCGTCGATGCGGCCCATCAACCAATAGTCACTATCCTCGTCAAGGCGGCAGCCGTCGCCGGTGAAGTAGATATTGGGATACATCGTGAAATAGGTTTCAATGAACCGGCTGTGGTCGCCCCAGGTGGTGCGCAACATGCCCGGCCAGGGTTTGGTGATGCAAAGCTTGCCGCCTTCGTTCACGCCGCACGGCTTGCCGTCGTCGCGCAGGACGACCGGTTCAACACCGAAGAACGGCCGGTTCGCGCTGCCGGGTTTGAGCGTGTGCGCGCCGGGCAAGGGGGTGATGAGAATGCCGCCGGTTTCCGTCTGCCACCAGGTGTCCACGATGGGGCAGCGTTCCTTGCCGATGACCCGGTGATACCACAGCCACGCCTCCGGGTTGATGGGCTCGCCGACGGAACCGAGCGTCCGAAGCGTGCTCATGTCGTATTTGTTCGGCCATTCTTCGCCGAGCCGGATGAGCGAGCGAATGGCGGTCGGGGCGGTGTAAAAAACGGTGATTTTGAATTTTTCGACGATTTTCCAGAAGCGCCCGGCGTCCGGAAACGTCGGCACGCCTTCGAACATGAGGGTGGTTGCGCCGTTGCAAAGCGGGCCGTAACAAATGTAGCTGTGGCCGGTCACCCAGCCGATGTCGGCGGTGCACCAGAAGATGTCGTCGTCGTGAACGTCGAAGATGTATTTGTGCGTGAGGGCGGTTTGCAGGAGGTAGCCGGCGGTGGAATGGACGACGCCCTTGGGTTTGCCGGTGGAACCGGAGGTGTAAAGAATGAACAACGGGTCCTCGGCGTTGTTGACCACCGGCGGGCAGTCGGCGTTCGCCCTGGCCATGAGATCGTGATACCAGGCGTCGCGGTCCGGCGTCATGTTGCACGGCTGTTCGTTGCGTTTGACGACGATGACTTTTTTGATGCTCTTCGTATGTTTGAGCGCCTCGTCGGCGATGCCCTTGAGCGGAATGCTTTTGCCGGAACGCAGGGAAACGTTCGAGGTGATGAGCAGGCGGCAGGTGGCGTCATTAATGCGCCCGGCCAGCGCTTCGGCGCTGAATCCGCCGAACACAACCGAATGAATGATGCCCAGCCGCGCGCAGGCGAGCATCGCCACGGGCAATTCAGGAATCATCGGCAGATAGATGGAAACGCGATCACCTTTCTTAACGCCGAGCGATTTCAGCACGTTGGCAAATTTGCAGACTTCCTGGTGCAACTGCGCGTAAGTAAACGTCCGGACGTCGTTCTCCGGTTCGCCCTGCCAGATGAGGGCGGTTTTGTCGCGCGTCTTCGATTTCAGATGGCGGTCGAGGCAGTTCACCGTCACGTTGAGCTGGCCGTCCTCGAACCAGGTGTGTTCGACTATTTTCGCCGAAGTGTTCCAGATATATTTGCGGCCTTTGGTGGGCGTTTTGAACCAGTCGAGCGTGGCAGCCTGTTCGAGCCAGAACCCGTCGGGGTCCTTGATCGAGTGTTCATACATCTTCTGGTATTGCTCGGCGTTGATGAAGGCGCGTTGGGCGACTTCCGGGCTGGGCGGGAACGTCCGGCCTTCCTGCATCAGGGAACTGGTCGAGATGGGTTGGGAAACAGGTTGAGTGAGTGTGGTCATAACATGGTTCGGTTTGGTTTGGTGTGTTCGTCGGTGGGGAGCGACCGGCTGGACGCTGTGGTGGTTCGCCCGGGACTGGCGCAAATCCCGTGAAATTGGAAAACGTGATGGGTGATGTTTTTAATGGTGCCCTGCAATTCCGGTTCGACGGCCTGGCGCTGTTCCGCGGTCACCGCCAGCGTCCGGTCCCGCAAACCGCCCGCCCATTCGGTGTTGGCCAGCATGACGCCGCCCATGCCCATCTCAAAATCTTCCACCTCTTCGCCGCAGCACGTGCGCCAGGCCAGCGCCCAGCCGCGAACGGTGTTTTCGACGTGATACCCGCCGCCGCCGGCCACGAGCAACGGGCGGTGGCATCGCAGCAGCGGTTCGAGGATTCCCACCACGATGTTGTTGGTCATGCGCAGATGCGTCAACGGATCGCCCGCCAGCGTATCCATCCCGAGTTCGAGGACGATGACGTCGGGGCCATAGGCATCCATCAACGGCAACACCAAGCCGTCGAACGCCTTCAAAAAAGCTTCGTCGTAGGTCTGCGGCGGCAAGGGGATGTTGACATTGAACCCCAGGCCCAGTCCTTCGCCGATTTCATTTTCAAAGCCGCCCCACGGGAAAAGCGTCCGGCCGGTTTCATGGAGGGAAATGGTCAACACGTCGTCGCGCCGGTAAAACGCCGATTGCACGCCGTCGCCGTGATGCGCGTCCACGTCCAGATACAACACCCGGCGGCCGGCTCCGGCGAGTTTCAGGCAGGCCAGCACCACGTCGTTGAGGTAACAAAATCCGGCCGCGCGCTCGGTCATGGCGTGATGAAAACCGCCCAGCAGATTGAACGCGACGTCCGCCTTGCGTTGCAGTAACAGATCCGCGGCCGTCAATCCGGCGCCGCATGCCCACGCGCCCCACTCGAACATGTCCTTGAACACCGGCGTGTCCGGTCCGCCGAAACCCATGTTCCAGCCTTCCACGGTCAAATCCCCGCCGGCGGCCCGTTGCAATTCCTCCAGGTAACGGGCGGAATGAAACCATTGCAGTTGACTCAGCGATGCCGGGCGCGGCGCGACTTCGAATCGTCCTTCACCGCCGAGCAGGCCGAAGGATTTCAACCGGTCGCGCGTCAACTCGACGCGCCGGGTTTTGAACGGGCAATCCGGCGGGTAAGTCAGCCTTTCGACTTCAGGCGGGTAAAGGAAGGCGAGGGTGAGGTCGTTCATGAGCAACCTCGAGCGGTGAACCTGCCCCGGGGCCATGGAGCGAACTGACGTAGCGCGGGCGTTCTCGCCTGCGAGTTCCGACGAGGTCCCGCCGCCGGACGAGACGTCCGGCAAACCCGCCGCCGGGACGGCCGCGCTACAGAATTTAAGGAGCCGAAAGTGCGAGCCGAATGCCGGTCCTGGGTACAGGGACTTCCCCACGAGCGCCGGAAGCGCTCGGTTGCCTGGCCGGCCATTGGCTGTTCGCGTGTCACGGTCATCTCATCCTGTCCGGCGCTGGACTTTTCCTCTGCAGGAACGTCTTCCGGCGACCAGTTGTGATGCCATTTCGCCCGGCGGTATGCACATCTCCGCCGGCGAACTCACGACGCGTCGGTCAGATGGGGTTGACCCGCGTCAGCATTGGTTTTGCGGTGGCGACCCGGCTCTCAAGGCGGAACCGGTCCACTTTGTTCCCACCAACACTGCAAACGACGCGCTTCGTCCAAGTTCGCATGAATAAGCTAAGCTCAGCAAAACGATATTGCTCAACCATTTTTGCTAATTGTTTGATTTTTTTTGGGTGCGCCGGCAACGAAATTCAGGAAGCGAACCTTGGGTTGTCGAAACCCTCCTGGGTGAATACCCAAAAGAAAGTTAGCTGAAACGCTCGTCCTCACCCCGGCCCTCTCCCCGAGGAGAGGGAGAATCATTTGCTGCTGGGTTGGAAATTTGCGCGACTGGGTTCGCCGGACAGTCAAACGAATTACCGAGACCATGATTGCCAAAATCTTCTCCCCGGGGGAGAGGATTCAGGTGGGGGCGGTTGTTACACCAAATTTGTTTCAAACGTCCACCCTCAAC
>DATEGR010000009.1:0-4387 GCA_035279985.1 Verrucomicrobiia bacterium | reverse complement strand
CGTGAAGCTGGTGAGCGAAGTGGGTGTGGGCACGATTGCCGCCGGCGTTTCCAAGGCGCACGCGGATGTTGTCTTGATCTCTGGTCATGACGGTGGCACGGGCGCCTCGCCGCTCTCTTCCATCAAACACGCGGGCGGACCGTGGGAACTTGGCCTGGCCGAAACGCACCAGACGCTCGTGCTGAACAATCTGCGCAGCCGCATTTATGTGGAAACGGACGGCCAGTTGAAGACCGGTCGGGACGTGGCCGTGGCCGCGCTGCTGGGCGCGGAGGAATTTGGCTTTGCCACCGCGCCGCTCGTGGTGCTCGGTTGCATCATGATGCGCGTCTGCCACTTGAACACCTGCCCGGTCGGCGTGGCCACGCAGGACCCGCGATTGCGGGCACGGTTCACCGGCGAACCCGAACATGTTGAGAATTTCATGCGGTTCGTGGCGCAGGAACTCCGGGACATCATGGCCAAACTCGGATTCCGCACGCTCAACGAAATGATTGGCCGCACGGACAAATTGATTCCGTGGAAGGCCATTGAGCATTGGAAGGCGAAGGGACTCGACCTGACCCCGATTTTGCATCAACCGGAAGTCGGGCCGGAAGTCGGACGTTACCGGCAGATTGACCAGGAGCACGGCATCGAGAAATCGCTGGACGTGACCAAGCTGCTCGACATTTGCGAGCCGGCCATCGAACGCGGCGAGCGCGTCCATGCCGATTTGCCCATCCGGAATGTCAACCGGGTCGTCGGCACCATTGTCGGCAGCGAAGTGACGAAAAAACAGGGTCCGAACGGTTTGCCGGAGGACACCATCCACCTGAAATTCACCGGTAGCGCCGGCCAGAGTCTCGGCGCGTTCATGCCCCGCGGGATGACGATCGAACTCGAAGGCGACGCCAACGACTATTTCGGCAAGGGCCTGAGCGGCGGCAAAATCATTGTTTATCCGCCGAAAGGTTCGACTTTTGTCGCGGAGGAAAACATCATCATCGGCAACGTGGCGCTCTACGGCGCGACGAGCGGCGAAGTATTTGTGCGCGGCATGGCCGGGGAGCGGTTCGGGGTGCGTAATAGCGGGGTGGATGCGGTCGTGGAGTCCATCGGTGATCACGGCTGTGAATACATGACCGGGGGGCGCGTGGTGGTGCTGGGCAAAACCGGCCGCAATTTCGCCGCGGGCATGTCCGGCGGCGTTGCTTATGTGCTGGATGAAGCCGGTGATTTTCCGACGCGCTGCAACCAGGCTTTGGTGGGCCTGGAAAAACTCGAGGACGCCGACGAAATCGAGGCGGTCTGGAAGTTGATCCAGCGGCACCGGGCCTACACGAATAGCGAGCGGGCGGCCAAAGTGCTGGCGGAGTGGAAAAGCCTCGTGCCGAAATTTGTCAAGGTGATGCCGAAGGATTACAAACGTGTGCTGCAGTCCCTGAAAAAGGTGAAGGACCAGGGGTTGAGCGGCGACCAGGCCATCATGGCGGCATTCGAGGAAAATATCCGCGACGTCGCACGCGTCGGCGGCGGTTAAGCAAGCAATTGAAAATCTGAGAAGTTCAAGATGGGCAAACCCACAGGATTCATCGAGTATCTGCGCGAACTCCCGGCGGACCGTCCGCCCGTCGAGCGCGTCGCCGATTGGAAGGAATTTCATTTCCACATGGAGGAGAAGAAGCTGCGCGAGCAGGGTGCCCGCTGCATGGATTGCGGCATCCCCTTCTGCCACACCGGCACACTGCTCAGCGGCATGGCTAACGGCTGCCCGATTCACAACCTGATTCCCGAGTGGAATGATCTGGTTTATCGCGGCTTGTGGAAGGAAGCGCTCGATCGGCTGCACAAGACGAACAATTTTCCCGATTTCACCGGCCGCGTCTGCCCCGCCCCGTGCGAGGGATCGTGCGTGCTCGGCATCAATAATCCGCCGGTCACCATCAAAAACATCGAGTATGCCATCTCCGAAAAAGCCTGGGCGGAAGGCTGGATTGTGCCGGAGCCGCCCAAGGTTCGCACCGGTAAAAAGGTGGCCGTCGTCGGTTCCGGCCCGGCGGGACTTTGTGCTGCCGCCCAACTGAACAAGGCCGGCCACCTCCTGACGGTTTTTGAGCGGGCCGACCGCCCGGGCGGGTTGCTCATGTACGGCATTCCGAACATGAAACTGGACAAGGAGCAGGTCGTGTTGCGCCGCATCCAACAAATGGAAGCCGAAGGCATCAAATTTGTTTGCAATACGGAAGTCGGAACAAACTATCCGGCGCAGAAATTGTTGAAGGAATTTGATGCCGTGATCCTGGCCACCGGCGCCACCCGGCCGCGTGATTTGCCGGTTCCCGGGCGGGAACTTAAAGGTGTTTGTTTCGCGATGGATTTTCTCACCGCGAATACCAAAAGTGTCCTGGACGGCCGGAAAAACGGCAATTTTATCTCCGCCACCGGCAAGGACGTGATCGTCATCGGCGGTGGCGACACCGGTACGGACTGTGTGGGCACCGCGATGCGCCATGGTTGTAACAGCCTGGTGCAGGTGGAAATCCTGCCCCAGCCGCCGGTGGAGCGCGCCCAGGACAATCCGTGGCCGGAATGGCCGAAGGTTTATCGCCTCGACTACGGCCAGGAAGAAGCCGCGGCGAAGTTCGGCGCCGACCCGCGGGTCTATCTGACGACCGCCACCCGGTTTGAAGGGGACGCGCACGGCCAGGTCAAGGCCGTTCATACCGTGCAAGTCCAATGGGAACGAAACGAAAAAGGCCAGTTCACACCCAAAAATGTGCCCGGCACGGAAAAGGTTTTGCCGGCCCAGCTCGTCCTATTGGCCATGGGTTTTCTGGGACCGGAACAGCCGTTGTTGGATGCGCTGGGCGTCGAGCGCGATGCGCGGAGCAACGCCCGGGCCGAGTTCGAGAAATACACAACGAATCTGGAGGGTGTCTTTGCCTGCGGCGATTGCCGCCGCGGCCAAAGCCTGGTGGTGTGGGCGTTCAACGAGGGGCGCGGCGCGGCGCGCGAATGTGACCGGTATTTGATGGGACAAACCGATTTACCATGAGTAACGGTTGCCCTGAGAAAACAACTTTGCTATTTATCCCGCCATGGCGCACGCTGACCGCATGACGCAGCCGCTCGCGCTCGTTTTTTACGAGAAGCTGATGCCTGGCAGCCAATTGGTGAACCGGCTGCAGGATTTGAATTATCGCGTCCAGGCGGTCAACGATTTGGCGTCGCTGCAGCAATGTGCGCGCAGTGAAGGCCCCTTGCTGGTCATAGCGGATCTGGCAGGCCGGGAGGAGGTTTGCCGGGCCATTGCCGCGTTGAAGGCGGATGCCGCCACCCAACATATCCCTGTCATCGCCTTTGCCGGTGATCAGGCAGCGGAATGGCAGGCGGCGGCGCAAAAGGCCGGGGCCACGCTGGCGGTCAGCGAGGCGGCAATTATCAATTACCTGCCCCAGTTGCTGAATCAGGCTCTGCAACTGGAGTAAATGACCCCGGTTAAACAAGTGTTAAAACTGTGTTTAAAACTTGTGCTTGACGCGGAGGCAATAACTATTTATTGTCGCGTCATAGGCATGAGTGCACCTTAAAAGTGACTACGGACACGGCTGGATTTCAGTCGTGTCTTTTTCGCATTGAAGAGTTGCGCCTGGGAAGTCAGGAGAGATTATGGCCAGTGGCAAAGTCAAGTGGTTCGATAATAAAAAAGGGTTTGGGTTCATCGCCCAAAATTCCGGGCAGGACGTCTTTGTGCATCATTCGTCTATTGTCGGCACGGGATTCAAAACACTGAATGAGGGAGACGATGTCTTGTTTGATGTCGTCGTCAGTGACAAAGGGTTGAAGGCCCAAAACGTTCAGCGCGTGCATCAGCAGTAACGACTGCCGCCGTCGGAATTTAGTTTGTATGCGCGACCCCGGGGATTTGTCTTCACCGACGGCGGTTGAAGGGGTAATGTGTCTCCATGCGGGATTCCAACACGACGCGCGTTTCCAGCCTCTACCTTCATGTGCCGTTCTGCGCGCAGAAATGCGCCTATTGCGCCTTTTATTCCGAGCCTTCAACCGGTGACCTGATCAACCGGTATGTCGCCGGGCTCGTTCGTGAGCTGGAGCTCGTGGCGGATGATCTGCGGCCGGAAACGATCTTCTTCGGGGGCGGCACACCGTCGTTGCTGAATCTTCGTCAATGGGAACAAATCCTTCGGGCCATGGAACGGCTGAACCTGCTCGGCGCCGACGAGTTCACCGTCGAATGCAATCCTGCCACCGTTTCAGCCGACAAGGCCAAATTGCTCCGTGACTTCGGTGTGAACCGTGTTTCCATGGGCGTCCAGTCGCTCGACGAGGCCTTGCTGGACCGGCTGGGCCGGATTCATTCGCGGGAGATGGTTTTCAAATCATT
>DATEGR010000008.1:0-2058 GCA_035279985.1 Verrucomicrobiia bacterium | reverse complement strand
TGCGGCTTTCTGCCGAAAGCCGCTACGTCTGTTTACCAGAGGTTCGAATCAATGAAGACTGGTGAACTCAGACGGGATTGACCAAACTGAAAAGCGAAATAAGTTTTTAGCCGATGAATGTTTTTGAAACGCTTTCCCGCTCTGCCAAGCAATGGCCCGACCGCATTGCCATCGTTGATGCCGGCGGGGCGCTGGATTACCAATCCCTCTGGCGCGAAGTTGAGGCGCTGCGAGCCCAGCTTGACCGGCTGGGTGTGCGCGAGGGGCAAGGGGTGGGCGTGCGGGCGCGCAACGGGCGGGCGTTCGTGATTGGCGCACTGGCCGCACTGGGCTGTGGCGCGGTCATCATGCCGATTCATCACCAGATGAAACCGGCTGAACTGGCGGACATGCTGGCGCGCGCGCCGCTCGGCGTGATTCTCGACGACGGCAGCAACCCGGCCCGGCCCGGCAAAACCATCACGCTGGACAATCCGGGCGGCAACGGTTTGCGCTTTACCCGGCAGGATGGTCCGCAAATGCCGCTCGCACCTAAAATCAAGGACGCCGCGTTTGTGCGCTTCACTTCCGGAACCACCGGCCAGTCCAAGGGCGTGGTTCTGACGCATCGCGACGTGCTGGAACGCACCCAGGCCGCCAATGCCGGGCTGGGGCTGACGTGCGAGGACAAAATTCTCTGGGTGCTGCCGATGGCCTATCACTTTTACGTGTCCATCATCCTTTACCTCGAAGTCGGCGCCACGGTAATCGTCAACACCGATTATCTGGCTGAGAATATTCTGGACGCGGCGGCGAAACATCAGGCTACGTTCCTTTACGTCACACCGATGCACATCCGTATGTTAACCAGCGAACGATCGGGACGGACACTGCCACCGTCGTTGCAACGGGTGATGTCAGTTTCCAGCCGGCTGGATCCGCAAGCGGCACGGGATTTTCAGGCAAGGTATCAGGTACCGGTGTCCCAGGGCTTTGGCATCATCGAAGTGGGTTTGCCCATCATGAACATTGCCGAGGCGGCGGAACATCCCGAAGCCATCGGCCGGCCGGTGCCCGGTTTTGCAGCAACGATTGTGAACGAAGCGATGAAGCCGGTATCCGACGGCGAAACCGGTCAACTCGCCCTGCGCGGCCCGGGCATGTTTTCCGGCTACCTGAACCCGCCGCGACGGCGGGAGGAAGTGTTGCACGACGGCTGGTTTCTGACCGGCGACCTGGCGCACCGCGATCGCGGCGGGCGGATTGTGCTCGATGGCCGGACTTCTTCGGTGATTCACATCGCCGGGCACAAGGTTTTTCCGGAGGAAATTGCCGGCGTGCTGGACCAGCATCCGGCGGTGTTGCGCTCACGGGTGTTCTCCCGCCCGCATCCGCAATTTGGCGAGGCGGTTTGCGCCGAAGTCCAACTGCGCAATGGCAGTTCGCCGGATTCCAGTGAAGAGATTCTGGCCTTCTGCCGCCGCCAGCTTTCGAGTCACAAGGTGCCGACCTCGCTTGAATTCGTCGCCGAAATCAGCATGACCACGAGCGGCAAGGTCCGCCATGGCTCAGGGGTCCCGCAACCCGCTCAAAAGTAGCAGCCGACGTGAGTCGGCTCTGACTTAAAAAAAAATCCGCGAATTTCACGGATGAACACCGATTGAATTCTCCCTTTGTGAAAATTCGTGTAATCCGTGTCTCAGTAAACTAAAGCCCGCACCGCCGCTTCTGTAGGAGTCGAGGTAATGAGACTCATTTTAATCAGAGACTCCTCACGTCGTCTCCTACTTGAAAAGATTTCACGCCGCTGCCAGTTCGACGCGGGCCAAGGCTGCTTCAAGGGCTGGAGGCAGTTTTCCAGTGGTTTACGACCTCCCTCATCCCGGCCTTCTCCCCAAGGAGAAGGAGAGTCCTCCGCCGTCGTCTTGAAAGTTCGCGCGACGGGCTTTGGCGGAGGTCTTCCGCATAAACCCAAAGCATCAAAGGTAAAATCTTCTCCTGCGCGTGGCTTCTTTTTGAGCGTCATCCAGGCGGCAGAAATGAGTCCAGAACGGCTCGACTGCGCGGTAGCGATATTTC
>DATEGR010000007.1:0-6363 GCA_035279985.1 Verrucomicrobiia bacterium | reverse complement strand
TTTCCAACACCGCCGGCGGTTATTCCTTCTATCGCGACGCGCGCCTGCGCCGGCTGACGCGCTATCGCTATAACAACGCGCCGTTCGATGTCGGCGGGCGTTACCTCTATCTCCGTGACAATGACACCGGCGAATTCTGGTCGCCTTCGTGGCAACCGACGCGCACGAAGCTCGACCAGTACGAATGCCGTCACGGCATGGGTTACACCATCATTGGTTCGAGCTGCAAAAAGATTGATGCACAAACGTGTTACTTCGTGCCACTGGGCGAGACGCTGGAAATCTGGAAATGTTCCGTGACCAACCGCCGCAAAAAGGCAGCGAAGTTGTCGGTCTTTTCCAGCATCGAATTCTGCCTGTGGGACGCGCAGGACGATGCCGCCAATTTCCAGCGCAACTTCAGCACTGGCCAGGTCGAGGTTGTGGACGAGGTCATCTATCACAAGACGGAATATCGCGAGCGGCGCAATCACTTCGCGTACTTCGCCTGTTCGGAGAAACTCGCCGGGTTCGACACGCAGCGCGACACGTTCCTGGGCGCTTATCGCAGTTGGGACCATCCGGCGGCGGTGGAGCGGGGGAAATCCTTTAATTCCGTCGCGCACGGTTGGGCGCCGCACGGTTCACACCACGTCAAAGTGAATTTGAAACCGGGCGAAACGAGGGAAATCATCTTCGTCCTCGGTTACCACGAGAACCCGGTGGACCGGAAATTCGACCCGCCGGATTCACAGACCGTCAACAAGCAGAGCGTCAAGCCGGTGATTGCCAAATATCTCGATGGCCAGAGCGTCACGGCGGCTTTTGAAAAACTGCGTCGATATTGGAGCAACCTGCTGGGCATTTATCAGGTGCAGTCGCCCGATGTCCACCTCAACCGCCTGGCCAACATCTGGAATGCCTACCAGTGCATGGCCACGTTCAACCTGTCGCGCTCGGCATCGTTCTACGAATCCGGCATCGGCCGCGGCCTGGGTTTTCGCGATTCGAACCAGGATCTCCTGGGCTTCGTCCACATGGTTCCCAGCCGTGCCCGCGAACGGATTCTTGATCTTTCGGCGACTCAACTCAAAACGGGTGGCGCGTTTCACCAGTATCAACCGCTGACCAAACGCGGGAACCACGATCTCGGTTCCAATTTCAACGACGATCCCCACTGGCTCATTATCGGTGTCAGCGCTTACATCAAGGAGACCGGCGACTGGGGTATTCTCGACGAGCAGGTGCCATTCGAAAACGAAGCCGGCTCCGAGCAGCCGCTCTACGAACACCTGCGCCGCAGTTTCAATTACACACTCGAACGCCTTGGACCGCACGGCCTGCCGCTCATTGGTCGCGCCGATTGGAATGATTGCCTGAACTTGAACTGCTTCTCCAACACGCCCGGCCAGTCGTTCCAGACCACCACCAACAAGGACGGCAAGGTGGCCGAGTCGGTGTTCATCGCCGGATTGTTTGTCATGGCAGCGAGGGAACTGGCGAAGATTGCGACCCGGCGCGGTTTGCAGAAAGACGCCGACCGGTGTCTGGCCGAAGCCGCCCGGATGGAAAAGGTCATCCTCAAGCACGGCTGGGACGGCGCGTGGTTTGTCCGCGCCTACGACGACTTCGGCAAGCCCGTCGGCTCGAAGGTTTGCGACGAGGGGAAAATCTTCATCGAATCCCAGGGCATGTGCATCATGGCCGGTGTCGGCTTAAAGGACGGCAAAGCCAGGCAGGCGCTGGAATCGGTAAACAAACACCTCGCCACCCGGCACGGTATCGTGTTGCAACAGCCGGCCTTTTCGAAATATTACATTCACATGGGCGAAATCTCCTCGTACCCGCCGGGCTACAAGGAAAACGCCGGCATCTTTTGCCACAACAATCCGTGGATTATCATCGCCGAAACGATGGTCGGCAACGGTAACCGCGCCTTTGATTATTACACGCGCATCAATCCGTCCGCGCGCGAGAACATTGGCGAGGTCCACCGGTGCGAACCTTATGTCTTTGCGCAGATGATTGCCGGCAAGGATGCCCCCACGCACGGTGAAGCCAAGAATTCCTGGCTCACCGGCACGGCCGCCTGGACCTACTTTACGGCAACCCAATGGATACTGGGCATTCGCACTGAATACGACGGCTTGCGCGTGGACCCGGTGATTCCGGCCAAATGGAAAGGTTTCACCGTCACCCGCCGGTTCCGCGGGAATACGTACGTGATCGCGGTAAAAAATCCGAAGGGTAAACAGCGGGGAGTGAAAAAGCTGCGAGTGGATGGGAAGGAAATCGCCGGGAACCTGCTGTCCGCATGTCCGCCCCATTCCGAACCCATTCGGGTCGAAGCCGTGCTGGAAGGTTGAAATGGTAACAGTCCCGAAGGGACCGGATGAGAATAGCCCGGCGTTTCAACGCCGGGATTCCGAATGCAATCCAATGAGTCCCGTAGGGACGGTCGAACGCATGCCGCAAAACCGCCTTCAGTCGTCCCTCCGGGACGCAACACGGATCGAATCTGAACCCGGCGTTGGAAACGCCGGGCGATTGTCGTTTGTCCCCGTGGGACAATGTATATGCCTTGGATGGGGTTTCCGAGACCCATTCAGCCAACAGAAAACGTCGAAAGAATAACCGTTTATGAAATTCTTCCATTCCCTCCCGCGAGCAACAGTCCTGTTCGGCCTCTTGTTCCTGAGCCTGGCGTTGGTTTCCTGCCGCACCCAACCCGCGGCACCGCCGGAAACGCAAATTCAGCACATCCAAAACGGCGTGCAGTTGAGCCGGGGGGATCTGCAGGTGAAGGTGCAGTTTTACGCGGATGACATCGTCCGCGTCATCAAGTGGTCGCCGGGCGGTACTCCGGTAAAGGCGAGCCTGGTGGTTATTGAAACGAATGTGCCGGATTTGAACATCAGTTTTCAAGAAGACTCGGGAACCATCACGCTGGCTTCGCAAAATGTGACCGTGCACCTGTCCAAAAGCAACGGGGCGATTCAATTCCTCTCCGCCGCCGAAAAGATCCTGTTGCAGGAGCAGGCTTGGGCAACCATCACTCCGGTCAAAATCGCGCATGAAACAAACGCGTTCAGCGTGGAGCAGGATTTCACACTGACACCGCAGGAAGGCATTTACGGCCTGGGCCAGCATCAATACGGCTGGTTGAATTATCGTGGACACACCGTCAAGCTGGTGCAGGCCAACACCGACGCCGTCACGCCCTTCCTGATCTCCACGGCCGGCTATGGCATCCTTTGGGACAATTATTCCAAGACCATCTTCGCCGATCATCCGCAGAAGATGTCGCTCTGGTCCGAGGTGGCCGACAACGTGGATTACTATTTCATCGCCGGCACCAACATGGACGCGGTCATCGCCGGCTACCGGAACCTGACCGGGCAGGCCCCGATGTACAGCAAATGGGCCTACGGCTACTGGCAGAGCAAGGAACATTACGCCAGTCGTGCCGAACTGCTGAACATTGCGCAGGAATATCGCCAGCGCCGGATCCCCATCGACGGCCTCGTCCAGGACTGGAATTACTGGGGCGGCAACACCAACTGGGGCAGCATGTTCTTTGACGAAACCGCGTATCCGAACCCGAAGGAGATGATGGACATTCTGCACGGTGAGAATTTTCACCTGATCATTTCCATCTGGGCCGGGCTGGGGCCGGCGACGGCGATTTACAAAGACATGGATCAACGAGGCTGGCTGTACCCGCCGACCGGCTGGGCCGGGTTCAAATATTACGATGCCTACAATCCGGCGGCCAACGACTTGTATTGGCAGTATGTGAACAAGGGTCTGTTCTCGAAAGGCATCGACGGCTGGTGGATGGACTCGACCGAGCCTGACATCGTCAACGCCCTGACCAAGGAATCCGAGGAATATGAAATGAAGCGGGTGGGCACGAACTACCTCGGGTCATTTGCGCGCTATCTCAACCCGTACTCCCTCCTGGATACGGAGTCGATTTATAAACATCAACGGCAGGAGACCGACCAGAAACGGGTTTATATCCTCACCCGGTCAACCTTTGCGGGCCAGCAGCGGGCCGCAGCCACCACCTGGTCGGGTGACATCGGTGCCGACTGGGGTGTTTACAAGCGGCAGATCCCGGCCGGAATCAATCACAGCATGGCCGGCATACCCTATTGGACTTTTGACATCGGCGCGTTTGTGCTCAACAGCGCCGGCGGGGTTTTCGACCGAGGCGGCCAGGATCCAGCCTACGAGGAATTGTACACCCGCATGTTCCAGTTCGGCGCCTTTTGTCCCATCTTCCGCTCGCACGGTTCGGAAACGCCCCGCGAAATCTGGCGCTTCGGCGATTTCACGAACGACCTGGTGGAGTTTGACAATCTGCGTTACCGGCTGATGCCTTATATCTATTCCCTCGCCTGGCAGGTGACCGACCATGGATATTCAATCATGCGCGGTTTACCGATGGATTTCACCGCCGACACAAATACCTATTCCATCGATGACCAATTCATGTTCGGTCCGGCCATGATGGTTTGCCCGGTGACGGAGTACATGCTGCATCGCCCGCCGGAGGCGAGCGTCCTCATCCCGGCTGACCAGTTCCGGACGAAAGACAGCCAGCCGGGCTTGAACGTGAAATATTACCGCGACGACCACTTCGGAACGCTTTGTCACGAAGCGGTGGAGACGAACGTCAACCTGTTCTGGTACACCGGCTGGCCGGATTACATCACCGACCCCAAATTCTCGATGCGCTGGCAAGGCAAGCTGGTTCCGACAGAGACCGGGACCTATCGATTCCACTTCAAGAGTTTCGGGCCCAAACGGGTCTTTCTGGACGGCCGGTTGTTGAATAACAGTTATTCGGCGATGGAAGCCGAGACGGTTCCGGTGGAACTCCAGGCCGGCAAGGAATACGACTTTGCCTGTGAGACGGCCAACTCGGTCCTGGGCGCTTTCAAGGCGCAGCTTTACTGGAAGACTCCGGAGATGTTCGCCAAAGAAAAAGTGGTTGAGCCAAGAGCGCAGACCCGGCCGGTTTATCTGCCGGCGGGAACGTCGTGGACTGATTTCTGGACCGGCCAAACGTTACCGGGCGGCCAGACCATCGCGGCGGATGCGCCCATCGACAAGATCCCGTTGTTGATCCGGGCCGGCTCCCTCATTCCGATGGGACCGTTCATTCAATATGCGGCGGAGAAAGCCGACCCGATTGAATTGCGGGTTTATCCCGGCGCGGATGGAACCTTCACGCTCTACGAAGACGAGAACGATAATTACGATTACGAAAAAGGCGTTTATGCCACCATCACGTTCCACTGGGACGATGCCAAACGGCAGCTCACCATTGACGACCGGAAAGGTTCGTTCCCCGGCATGCTCAAGGAGCGGACTTTCAACATCGTGCTGGCAGGCAAAGACCACGGAGCCGGTGTGGGTATTACCGATAACCCGGACAAGACTGTCCGCTACCAGGGCGACCGGCAAATCATTCAAATGTGAGTTCCGTGTCGCCGCTCAAACACGCAGCCGCGTGTGCGGTGGAAGCATTGGACAGATTCGGTACTGGGTCGTTTTAGTTTGGAGTTCCGCGTTTACGCGGCCGCCTGAAGGCGGAACTCCAAACCTTCTGCAAAGAAGCCCCCTTCCAGAGATTCAATCGCATTGACAAACCACGTGGTTGTGAGATGCTACGCGCCCGCTTTTGAGTGCCTCGGTAGCTCAATTGGTAGAGCAGTTGACTCTTAATCAATTGGTTTGGGGTTCGAGTCCCCACCGGGGCACCAGCCTTCGCTCGCTGTTGACGGTGAGGTTTGGATTCGCCACTTCAAGGCAGATGGCACAGATAACCATTTTTGCATTCCTGTGCCGGCGTGGCGGCGAAGAGTCCGGAACACCATGAAGAATGGTGCTTTATTCCAGCCGGTCTAACAGCTTTTAATCGCCGGTTAAACCGGCATTGAAACACGGTTTTTACACCCGCCAAAAGGGTGCGCAAATTTTCTATCTGCCTTTTTCGGAACTTGGAACTCTCGAAATCCGGACATATTCACAGTCACTTTACACCGTATCGCAGGAGCAAAGGCTGCCACGTTGTGACGCAACACGAAGACAGGCTGTCGGGTGCACTCTTCACACAGGCGAGCTACGGCTCAGCAAGCCAGTCTCCGCTAAAGCTTCGACCCGGCAAGCCGGCTTTCACCAAAGCTTCGACCCGGCGAACCAACAGGTTTCAGTTGAAGAGCGGCCCCGAATGCTTTCGGGGTTGGTTCAGGGTTGGAGATTCCATCGGGACGCCAGCCAACCTCGCCGTGCAGCAAGAGCAAAGCCTGCTGCAGCCCGACCGCCATGCAAATAGATTCTCCATGCGATTTCAATGGATAGAGATTCAGAAGG
>DATEGR010000006.1:0-2838 GCA_035279985.1 Verrucomicrobiia bacterium | reverse complement strand
GGAGCCGCGGGAAGATGAAACGGCGGAATGGTTACTGCAAAAACTCCGGTTGCTGGAGAAGGAATTCGGTCGTCCGCCGAAGCAGGCGCTCAACGAGCCGCGGCCACTGGATTTGGATTTGATTGCCTTCGGCTCAGAAACCCATAACACCCCGGAACTGGTTTTGCCGCATCCGCGGGCGCATCGGCGGCGGTTTGTGCTGCAGCCGTTGTGTGAAATTGCATCGGACCTGGTTTTGCCGGGGCAGGTGAAAACCGTGGCGCAACTGCTCACGGAGCTTTCCTCCGACGAAGTGCTTAATCGGATTTAACCGCAGATGGACGCAGATGGACGCGGATTGCCTTTGACACGAATTGCACGAATTCATTTAGGGAAGCCCGTAGGGCTGGCAGCTTTGTAGAAAATTGGAGTTTAAAATCCCAAGCTCTGTCAGAAGCAACATCATCGGAAGATGCCGCGCGGGTGCCTGGAAAAAGCGACAGAAGGCCGTCGTAGTTTGCTCGCGAAAATTTTCGGAGTCCAAAACCCGGCGGAAATTCAGGAACGGTTCAGTGTGCGCGCAAGCGTTTTGGAGTGCGCCCGCCCTCTGACGCTTCCCAAAATCCGCAATCTGCTCAGGGCGCTGCCATTCTCGTGCTCGTTTATTGACGTAGCGGACGTGAGTCCGCTCATTATTCCGGCAGGAAAAAGTTAGATCCGACTCACGTGGGCTGCCACGGTGAAAGGCGACGGTGCTGGTGCCGGTTTACTCATTTTATTGCCGCAAAAAGGCGCACAAGGCCCAGCGCGGCGGAGCCGCAACCAAAGTAGCGCAGACTGGCAGTCTGCTGTATCGCGGATTGGCAATCCGCTGGTGCCGTCAAATGCGAACGCCTGCCCGACTGCCAGTCGGGGGATACGGCAGGTTGCCAACCTGCGCTACGATCCAGCGTTGCATCGCCGAAAAATCTTCCCGAAAAACAAAGATTTTGAGCTATGGCACTGCAAAGATTTTCCCTCTGTGCCTTCTGTGCTGTTTTGCGGCTAAATTCGATTTGTCTCCCCGAAAACCCGTTTGAATTCGAGGCCGACGTAACGGTCAGTCATGCCGGAGAGGTAATCGCACACGGCGCGATGGGGGCCGATTTTGGGAACACGCCGGCGCGCGCCTGCGCCGATTTCCTTCGGGTGAGTCAGGTAATACCGGAAAAGTTGCTCGAGCATTTTCAAGGAACGCCGGTTCAACCAGCGGAGCGACTGATTGTAATAGAGATTTTTGTAGAGGTAATCGCGCAGTTCCAGATTCAACGCCCGGCGTTGCGGACTGTGCTGCACCAGCGCCTTGGGGGAAAGCCGGACTTCGTCGGCGGATTGCGTCCGGGAAGCGATAATCAGCCGTTCGCTGGTTTCGACGACGTCATGGATTTGCAGGTCAATGACGGTGCGAATGATGAAGTAGCGACGGCATTCGTCCGGCAAATCGCCATGTTCCTTTTTTACCAGTCGCGCGGCTTGCGCCCAGATGCGGACATCGCGGCGCAGGTTGCTTTCGGACAACAATCCGGATTCAAGCCCGTCGTCGAGGTCGTGGCTGTAGTAAGTGATTTCGTCGGCAAGATTGGCAATCTGGGCTTCGAGCGAGGAATTTTTTGCGTCGAACCCTTTCCGCCGACCCGGATGGTCATAAGCGGTGTAGTGCTTCACCAATCCTTCGCGGACTTCCCAGCAGAGATTCAACCCCGGGAAATCAGGGTATTTTTGCTCCAGTTCCTCGACGATGCGCAGGCTTTGACGGTTGTGCTCGAACCCGCCATGTTTTCTCATCAACCGGTTCAAAACCGTTTCGCCCTTGTGTCCAAACGGCGAATGGCCGAGGTCATGGGCAAGGGCAATGGTCTCCGCCAGATCGGCATTTACCTTCAGTGCGCTGGCGATGTTGCGCGAAACGGCGGCGACTTCGATGGTGTGGGTGAGCCGGGTCCGGAGATGATCGCCGGTGCCGTTGAGAAAGACCTGGGTTTTATATTCGAGCCGGCGGAAGGCTCGCGAATGAATCACCCGGTCGCGGTCGCGCTGGTAGTGCGTGCGCCACTGGGGCGGCGGTTCCTCATAATCGCGCCCACGAGTGTCACCGCTGAACTGGGCGTACGGCGCAAGGATCTGCCGCTCGATCTGTTCCAGTTCCTGGCGCGTGCGAGGCATGATTCAAAGGCAGAATGCAGAATTTAAATCGCTTGCGAGCGTTTTTCCATCACCGGCCGGCCATCATCTCAATTCTTCAGCAATTTTTGAACCGAGATGCCACGCAGTTCGAACAGCCGGTGGATGACGTCTTCGATCAGGTTGTTCGGGCACGAGGCGCCGGCCGTGATGCCGACGGTGATGTTGCCGGCGGGCAGCCAGTCACGGGTCTCGGTTTCCTTTTTGGCGTGCTGGTCGTAATGGCGGATCAGTTTGTCCGATTCCATTTTGGCCGCGTTCTTGATGAAATACGTCGGCAGCTTGGCCTCACCCATTTCGGCGAGATGCGACGTATTGGATGAATTGTAACCGCCAATGACGAGGAGCAAATTCATCGGCTCGCGCAGCAATTTTTGGAGCGCGTCCTGGCGGTCCTGCGTCGCGCCGCAAATCGTGTCGAAGAAGCGGAAGTGCTCCGCCACATTGGCCGCGCCGTATTTCTTTTCCATGGCGGCGCGGAACCGGCGCTGGACCTCCTCGGTTTCGCCGCGCAACATGGTGGTCTGGTTTGCCACGCCGACGGCCTGCAAATGCAGTTCGGGATCAAACCCCTGCGAATACGCGCCCTTGAACTTTTCCAGAAATTCCTGCTTGTCGCCGCCGTGAACGATGTAGTGG
>DATEGR010000005.1:0-11828 GCA_035279985.1 Verrucomicrobiia bacterium | reverse complement strand
TGCGGCTTTGGACGCTGGTCAATCGGACTGGAAAAACCATCGAAGGAACGCTGCTCCAGGTGCCAGCTGTGCCCGAACACCGTTACTTCGATCTGGTGGCCGGCAAGGAAATCCAACCGAAGGGCACGGATGATGACATCTTGCTGCCCGGCGTGATTCCAGCCCGCGGCGTGGGCTGTTTTCTGTCCGGCCCGCCTCGGAAGCTGGGGACGGATTTTGAACGATTTCTGAGGCAACAAGCGCGCTTGGACGCCAGGAAAAATTTCGGCACGATGACTCCCAGAGTCTCCACAGAACTCATTCCTGTCAGACTAAATCGGGCTCATTTGCGTCTGCCGGCCGGCGTGGTGGAGATTGCTGCCGCCACGGTGGAGTTGAAGATCGAAATGCGCGTGCGCGAATGCGGTTTCTACGATTCCACGCCGCCGGGTGGAGACGTTTATAATTTTCAAACGCGGCGATTTTCGCGCAAGGTTTCCTTCCCGCGCTTTGCCATGGATGAGACTCCGGTGACCAACGCGCAGTTTGCCGGGTTCCTGACGGCCGGCCGGTACCGGCCCCGGCATCCGGAGAATTTTCTGAAGCATTGGCCCGACGGCCGGCCGCCCTCCGGCAGGGAAGATCATCCGGTGGTTTACGTGGATCTGGAAGACGCACGGGCTTACGCGCGTTGGGCCGGCAAACGGCTCCCGACTGAAGACGAATGGCAATACGCGGCCCAAGGCCTGGACGGCCGGAAATATCCCTGGGGCGAACATTGGGAAACGGGACGAGGCAATGACGGAACCGCGGGCTCAACGACGCCGGTGAAAGCTTTCCCGTCCGGGCGATCGCCTTTCGGCTGTTACGATATGTGCGGCAATGTCTGGCAGTGGACGGAAAGTGAACGCACCGACGGCCGGACCCGGTTCTGCATTATCCGGGGAGGCGCCTTTTTTGAAGCCAAGGGATCGAATTGGTATGTGGATGGGGGCCCGCGTCCGGCTGACTTCGCCACGAAGTTCATCCTGATATGGCCGGGCCTGGATCGGTGCAGCACGATTGGATTCCGTTGCGCGGCAGACCTGGTCGTGTCGGCTCATTCGTGACTGCCGGAACAATTTCGGCCGTGTCGGGGGTGAATGTCGATTTTAACCGTATCGCAAAATCTCAACAGAAAAACGCGAACCCTCAATGACAACGATCTTCTTTTCGGCAGAAAATAGCAGAAATGCCGCAACCATCCTTATCTATGAAATCGTCACTGCACTTGTTGTTGATTCCCTTAGTCTTGATTGCAGGCGGTCCGGCGGTCCGCGCCGCCGACGCTCCGGATCCCGCGGGCGGCGCGCTGGCCAATCTTTATCGCACTTCAAAAGCCCAGTCCCGTTCCATCAGTCCGGAGAATTTCACCGGTGAAAAGGGCAGGGGTGGAATGGCCACCCAAGGCACCGGACAAGAGGCGGCCAAAGAACTGGGCCAGGGCTGGAAGGTCTCGCCATCGGTGGTCATCAAGGCCGGAACCACTTTCACGCTCGCCGACATCCCGGGGCCGGGTTGTATCAACCACATTTGGATGACACCGACGGGCAACTGGCGCCACACCATTCTCCGTTTCTATTGGGATGGTGAAACCAACGCGGCGGTCGAGTCTCCAGTGGGCGATTTCTTCGCCTGCGGCTGGGGCAAATACTGTCAGATCAGCTCGTTGACGGTCTGTGTGAATCCGGGGAGCGCGTTCAACTGTTACTGGCCCATGCCATTTCGCCGACAGGCGCGGATCACGATGGAGAACACCGACGACAAGGACATGGTGCTTTATTACCAGATAGATTACACGCTGGCGAAAGTACCCAGGGACGCCGGTCATTTCCATGCGCAGTTTCGTTCGGAAACACCGCTCCAGACCAAAGGTCTTTATACCATCCTTGACGGCGTCCGGGGTGAAGGACAATACGTGGGTACGTATCTGGCAGTCAAAGTGCACAGCCCGGGCTGGTGGGGCGAAGGCGAGATCAAGTTTTACCTCGATGGCGACACGAAGTTTCCAACCATTTGTGGCACCGGAACGGAAGACTATTTTTGCGGTTCCTACGATTTTGAGAATCAAGAGACTCACAAATATGTGACCTTTTCCACACCCTACACGGGTCTGGCCCAGGTGATTCCGCCGGATGAAATTTACCAGCCGGAACAGTGCTTCGGGCTTTACCGCTGGCATATCACCGACCCGATCCGCTTTCAGAAAAACCTCAAGGTGACGATTCAGGCGCTGGGCTGGAAATCCGGGGCGGGTTATGAGCGTTTGGACCCTGACATCGCATCAGTGGCGTATTGGTATCAGAAATGATAACCGGTTATTTGAATAAATCAGTGGGGTTCGAGGCCGTGCAAGCATCAGACTTACATTTCACTCCGGAGGCTGTATGAAATCAACATCCGTCCTGAAACCCGGGCAGACTTACCTCGTAGCCAGCGGGGATTTGCGCCTCTCAGCCAACCAGCAATGCTGGCCGGAACAGGTGAAAATGGAAGCGGCGCTCTCTCGCGCTTTGAAGGCCGAAGGTTGGACCGTCGTTCGTGCCCACCTCTGTGACAAGGAAAAGCAGCATGGATTTATTGATTCCCAGAAGATGGGCATTGAAGTCTTTCGCCGGATGGATCCCAATGCGCCCGTGATCGTGGCTGAATCGGTTTGGCAATACAGCCACCATGTCCTGGCAGGCCTTTGGACCCATCGCGGCCCGGTCCTGACGGTAGCCAACTGGAGCGGCATCTGGCCCGGCCTGGTCGGTATGCTCAATCTGAACGGGTCGCTCACCAAGGCCGGCATCCGCTACAGCACACTCTGGAGCGAGAATTTTACCGACGCGTTCTTCCAAAACGGTCTTCGACAATGGCTCGCCGAAGGGGTCGTCACGCACGACCAGAGTCACGTCCAGGATCTGTGCCTGCTCAAACTGCCGATGGAGGATGAGCGCCTCGGCAAACGCGTTGCCCGCCAATTCCTCCAGCATAAATGGATCCTGGGCGCTTTCGATGAAGGCTGCATGGGAATGTTCAACGCGATTGTCCCGGACGATTTGCTCTCCGCGACGGGTGTGTTCAAAGAGCGGCTCAGCCAATCCACCCTCTATGCCGCCATGCGCCAGGTGAGTGACGAAGAGGCGGTGGAGGTCCTCGATTGGCTGCTTAAGCGAGGCATGAAGTTTCAATGGGGCACCTGCGAGGAGGCGGAGTTAACGCAGGCCCAGACCCTCCAGCAATGCAAAATGTACATCGCGGCGGTTCGCCTTGCGGCGGAATTCGGTTGTGCCGCCATTGGCATCCAGTACCAGCAAGGGCTTAAAGACCTTGCGCCCGCCAGCGATCTGGCCGAGGGATTGCTCAACAATACGGATCGCCCGCCGGTGAGATGCCCCGACTCCAGGCGCATTTTGTTTTCGGGCGAGGCGGTGCCACACTTTAACGAAGTGGATGAATGCGCCGGACTCGACGGCCTGGTAACCTACCGGCTTTGGCGTGAACTGGGATTTGCCCCTGAGAACACGCTGCATGACCTGCGCTGGGGTCAGCCTTATAAAAACAACGGCATTGATGCCTATGTCTGGGTTCTGCTCATTTCCGGTGCGGTTCCCCCCGCCCACTTGATCGGTGGATTCAGAGGCGCCACCAGCCTGCGCCAGCCGCCGATGTACTTCCGCCTGGGGGGCGGCACCATCCGGGGGGTTTCAAAGCCGGGCCACGGCGTTTGGAGTCGCATCTTCGTCATGGACGGCAAACTCCATTGCGATCTTGGCGTGTTGGAAGTGGTCAAGCTCCCCGAAAAGGAAACCCGGCGTCGCTGGCGTGAAACCACGCCACAGTGGCCCATCATGCATGCCGTCTTCGCAGGGATCAACCGTGACCAGATGATGGCCCGCCATAAGGCGAATCACATTCAGGTGGTTTATACCCCCAACGAAAAACAGGCCCACCGGGCCTGCCGGATCAAAGCTTCCATGCTGGCGGCGCTCGGTGTCGAAGTCCACCTTTGCGGCAATGTGGAATTGAACGGAGGCGCCAACCACCTCTGACGAGTCAGGTCGTCATGCGACGCCGGTGGCATAATTGGGTCGTAATCACGACTTCGCCATACGCTTCGGCAGCCGTTTTCGCGTTTCCCCGAGTCGTCTTTTGAAAAACACTCCGGTCCGTCAATGATGGGTGGCTTCAGGTTCAAATTGGCAGATGGTCCCCCACAGCGATTGATTTGATGATGTCCGCGCGCTCAAAAAGGGCGCGGCTGTTTTTTCGATCCAGCCAAAGTGCTTCCTGACGCTGCTTCCCGCCGTCGGCGAATTCAATCGTCAGACACGGTTTTGGCGCGAGCTGATAGATGACGGGCACCTGGCAATAAGTGAATGCAAGGGCACCGGTTTTAAGCCGGAGTTTCCGTGCGCTACCCGCCACGTCGAAGTACGAGAATCGGGCCGGTGAAGAAAGAAACTCCTCCCGGCGCAGCAACTGCGGCTCGAAACGGATGCAGCCCTCACGAATGCTTACGCCCAGCTCACCAAACCGGCACAAGATGTCTTCCTTCACCTGTCCGGTCAGCCCCGGTTGGCGGGCACCGCCTTGCGCTGGCGTATGCGAATACGGGTCCATCGGAAATGCCCCGTAGACCTCCGGAGTTTTGTAATCACCGATTCCCGCGCAGATGTCGTAATAGTGTTCTGCGAGCTGCTTCAAGAGCCGTGGCGACGCGCCCGCCTGGAGTGCGCGGAAATAAGTTTCCTGGACGGCGAGGCGGAGTTTGGAAACCATGTGCCAGTAGATGCTGCCCAGGCCTTCGTAGCCGAAGAAGGTGCCGGAACGTCCCGTGAAGGACTCGTGATCAAAAAGCCGCTCGAATAAATCCAGCACCATGGCCGCGTCCCTTTTTACCAATCTCGTGTAACCACCGACGGCCAGCTGATTCAGGATACATCTAATGTCGCGGGCATTCGTGACCGTACCGTTGAAATGAACGCGCCCGGTCGGATCGCGCTCGATGAGTTGACGGTTGCCGTCGGCCAGTAGTTTTCGAAGCAGCGTCGACCGGTTAATCTCCTTTGTTGGAACGTTATTTTTTTCGACGAAAGTTGGGAGCTGCCGGTTGGGATAAAGCAGGTAACTGTGCTGATCGGCGCGATACATCGGACTGTGCCTGAGCGCGGTGAGTATGGCCAATGATTCTCCAGCCGCGAGATGGCCGGAACTGAGTACGGCCACCTGGCCTTCCAGCATTTCGTAAAGACGGCGAATCGGAAGACCAGTCCGGTTTTCGAACCGCACGAGATTGTAAGCGTGGAAAAGCCCGTCAGGCCGGCGATTGGACCGGATGGAATGGCTGATCCAATCCAGCGCCAGGTCTAGGAACTGAATCAACTTTTGGCCCGCGATGGAGATTTTCTGATCGGACAATCCATGTTGGTAAATGCGTTGGCGATAATTGCTCCCGGCGCGGCCCAGGTCATCGAGCACACGCTGGCGTTGACGGTCGGTCAATTTTCCCGCGAGCAGCGGGCGATGCTGTTCAAGAATCCGGTTCAACGCACCGAGAAATCCGGCCACCGGTGCGGAAAGGCGAAACCGGCCATCCGCCTGTCCCTGGAAGAGGTCACGACAAAACGTCAGGTGTCGGCGCAGGTGATACAGCGTGACCATGGAGGCGCCGTTGCCGACGAGGGCATTATTGGCGTCATTCCATTCCGGCCGTTGCGTGTTTAACCAGATGCCGGCTTCGGGGATGAAATTCGACAGCTTGGCCAATACCGGAACCAGCAACTTCTCGGTCAAATTGACCAGGCGCACCTGTCCGCGCTTGTCCCACACCAGCTTGCCGTCCGTGCCCACGGCGCGGACCCTTTGCTGGACGAGCGCTTCCATCCGGGAATCGAAAACGACGGTGTCCTTCGGATTCGCCAAAAGCGCGTCGTAGGGCTTGATGCGGTACGGGACATTGGCGCAGGTGAAGACGTCGCGCGTGAGAAACCCTTGCAAGGTGGTTGCATCGTGACGGTTCAGAATCTCCAGGAGCTTCAGGAGGTAAATGATCTGGTGGTCGCCCCAGTAACCGATGTAGGACCAGGGGTCGTGCGGGTCCACGACTTCCCAATCTATTCCGTTCCGTGTGATGCGATAGGGATTGTAACCGTCGGCGGTTGAGGCATTGAGGAAACGACAGATCATGCCGGAAACAAAGCCCGGGAAAGAAACGGCCAGTGCCTCCCAATTTTGAAAAATATCGCGCCAGTTTCCTTCATAGTTGAGGATTCGCGTGCCCTCCGTGTCCCGGGTGGCAATCGAAAACCGGTTCCACGGCCGGGTGGGATCCCCATGTCGGCGGCTGAAGGTAAGGGGCAGGTATTCGCGACAAAGACGTTCCAACTGCGGATCGCCGGTGGCAACAGCAGTGGTCACCGTTTCATCATAGCGCGACGGCTTGGGCAGCCGGCGAAAAAATGGCGCATGCCGAGCCGCAACCTTTTTGTCCGCCTGGGTGACGAAGGCCAGCAAATCATCCGGATCGAGTTTGTAACCGTCGTTAAAAATCCCGCCGCGCATCACGTTAAACAATGTGTTGCTGTAATGGCGGGCGTTGCTCAACGGCCGCGCCGTTTTCTGCAGGCCATCCGCGGCGCTCACGATGCGCTCCAGTTCCCGGGTGCCCTGGTCAACATCGGCCTGGACCAGTTTGCCCAGGTGCGCGGGCGTGCGCAGCAACCGGTTGAGAACGGCCACCTCCGATGGACCCTGGCCAACGTCCGCCGCGAGCAGCCAATCCACAGTCCGGCCACGCCGCAGATTCATCGTGGTTTGGACGAAATAGGCTCCGCGTTCGCCGCGCACATCGGTTTCATTCCGAAGCGGCAAGCCTTGACGAAAGTGATCAAGCTGCAACGGGGAAAGCAGGGTGGTCCGGCGCCTGAGGCCGAGCGACCAGAGGGTGGTGGTGCGCAGCGCCTCGGCCGGTTCGGGGCGATCCACCGGGATGGCACTGAGACGGAACAAGCCGAGGCCGGTTTCGGCAATCAACTCGCTCCGCTTGTAGGCGTCGAGCAGCGTGCTGTATTCAAGATTGAATTGACTGCCGGTTCCGCAGGGCATCAGGTTTTGAAGGCCGTCCAGCAATTCGATCCGCGCGGCGCCCGGCCCGGAATTGGTCAGCCACGCCCGGCGGATGAAGCCAAAGCGATTGCTGTTGAACCAGCCGTAACGAAAGGTCAGCGAGAGGTCCTCGTTGATTTCCTCAAAGATCAATTTGTTGCCCCGGAAGTTCTTGTAGAGATTCCGCCGGGTCCGGTAAATTCCCTGGCCGCGTTCGGAAAACGGTTCCCAGATTTGATCAGGGCCACGCCGGACGATCAGAATGGTCTTGCTGCCCGTGACTTCCACCATGTCGCGGATTTTGTCGTCGGTGTAGTACGGGAACAGGGCCAGGTCCGCGTTGCGGCGGCCGGCCGAGAGCGCGCCGTTGCTGGAAACGAACATCCAGTGATCGGCATCGCTGACCACGGTCATGAAAAAGGGCCGCATCCGGTCGTAATTGGCAATCCGGTAATACTCCTCGCCCTCCAGCGCGACTTGTTCCCCGCGAATCGGATCCAGGTTGGGGCGGAGTGGATTCCTGCCGAGGTGCAGTTTCGGTTTCATGTCCGTTGCGAATCTACTGAGCTTGTCCATCCGAGACCAGAGTTCATCTCAAAATCCAAAGGCAGGGCGAGCCATTCATTGCGCGGGGATTCAAACGGCGGATGGTTCATTTTCTCTCCGCGCATCAAGATCCTTTTTCATCAGATCAGTGGTCCGGGAATCCAGGTTGTAGAAAATCATGAACAAAGCGCAGGACATGTAGAGTAATCCCGGAATCACCGAGACCAGCAACTTGATGCCAGTAAGCGCCGTGGCGGTCTGTTGAGCGCCGGCAATGTAGCCGAAGGCGGTGAGCAATCCGCCGGCAATCGCGGCGCCGATGCCCCAGCCGGCTTTCTGCGCAAAAACTGCCGCGGAGAAACACAGCCCGGTCGCCCGCCGGCCGCTCTTCCATTCCGAATAATCGGCCGAATCGGCAATCATCGTCCACAGCAGCGGAACCGCGGGAGCATACGCCATTTTGGCCAGGATATTCAGGACATAGATGGTGACGAGGTTCTGCGCGCCGGGCAGATAGAGCGCGCTAAAAAAAGCGCCGGAGATCAAGGAACTGGCGATGAACACATTCCGGTTGCCGAATCTCCTGGCCAGGGATTTTGAAAACGGCAAGGCAACGATCAGGGCGATGGTACCGATGACATTGAACAACTGAACGTTTTCTTCTTTGCCGATGTAATATTTGAAATAGTAGGCGATCGCCGCGTTCTGCATGGCAAACATGACAAAGGAAACGATGCCCACGATGGCCAGGATGATCCACGGCCGGTTTCGGAACAGGTTCTTGAGGTCTTCCTTGAGCGAACTGGCCAGCGCGGAGGACGGTTTCACTCGTTCTTTGGTCGTCATGAAGGTGATGAAAAAGAAGACCACGCTCAGGCAGCCAAACAGGATCAAGGTGTGTTGATAACCCATCGCCTCGTTGCCGCCCCCAAAATATTTTGCGAGCGTCAGCGCCAACCCGCTCACCACCAGCTGGCCGGTAAAGGCGCAGATGAAACGATACTGGTTCACACCCGCGCGTTCATAGGTGTCCGAGGTCATCACCGCCGCCAGGGAAGAATAGGGTATATTAACCGCCGCGTAGGCGGTCATGAGCAGCGCGTAGGTGGCGCCGGCGTAGATGATTTTACCGATCTCTCCCAAATTGGGCGTGGTAAAGGTCAGGACAGCCAGCACTGCGTACGGAACCGCGCCAAAGAGAATGTACGGGCGGAATTTCCCCCAACGGGTCCGGGTCCGGTCCGAGATGACGCCGACGACCGGGTCGATGCCCATATCCCAGAACCGGGCGATCAGCATGATGATGCCGGCCGCCGCCGCCGGAATTTTGTAAACATCCGTGTAAAAAATCAGCAGCCAGAAGCCGACCATGTCCCAGACAAAATGGGATGCGGTATCGCCCAGCCCATAGCCCAATTTCTCCTTGAAAGACAACCGCGCGGACGCCGGTTGTCCGAATGCTGCGGCTTCGGCGGGCCGGGATTTGGGGTTGGTGGTGGATTCGGCGGAATTCATTTTGAAGTTTGTATTATTTGGATTCGACGTTGGCGTCAATGGCAGCGCGCATGTTTTCGTCGGAACTGCCCACATAAAATGGGATATTGGCGTAGGCGGCGTGGCCTTTGCCATCGAAGGCATAGGCATACAACCGGTAAGCGCCTGGCTCGGACGGGGCTTCAAGGGTTACTTCGCTTTTCTGCGGATCAGCTATTCCGTCGGGCACCTTTTCAGGTATGGCTTCAACATCGCCGCCGACCTTGCGCTCCTTGCTCTCTTTCATCACTTCCCATGAATAGGTGAGGGGATTGTGGTCGGGGTCGCTCGCCAGCACCCTCGCCGCATAGGTCTGGCCGGGCTTTAACCGGACGTTCTGGTTGGCGGTCTTGCCGTCCAGCCACATTCCGTCAAGAGAGGGGCTGCGATTGGCAGGCCAGGCGCCGGTCCAGAGATACTGCATTATGTCGATGGTCGCGGTATCCTCGCCGGTTTTGAGAAACATGCCATACCAGGTGGGAGTCCGCTCCTGTTTCTGTCCCCAGAAGAAAACGTAGGAGCCAAGACACAGTTTTTGATCGGATTCAACTACCTTTTCAAAACGCATCCGGTAGAGACCGGCCTTGATGGTGCTGTTGTCCTCGATGGGCGCCCCCCAGGCGGTTTTGGGACATTCCCAATGACCGGTTGCTCCCCATTCAGTGACCAGGTAGGGCTTATCCCAACCCGCGTGCTTCAAATATCGCGGCAGGTTGATGATGTCATAATACATTTGGAACGAGATGAAATCCAGATCCGGCGCCCGGGTTTTAACCAGATCTACCACCTCTTGATTGAACCCGGCCAGCGTGGTGGTGGTCGGGTGATTGGGGTCAATGTGGTGGATCGCCCTGGATAGGTCGTTGACGGCATCCCAAACCTTCGGATTCTTTTCAAAATTGAGTTCATTGCCGATAACCCAGATGAGCAGGGCGGGGTGGTCTTTATACTGTCGCACCTGGGCGGTCAACAACGCGAACTGTCTGGCCACCGCGTTGGTGTTGTTGTAGTCGAAACCGCGCCGTTCATGGTCCACGTCCAAACCCATCGCGACATACAAGCCGTTGGTCAGGGCCCGGTTCAAAACCGTCTCTCCTGGATCGCGGCCATTGTCGGTGCTCCACGTGCGGAAAGAATTACCGCCGCGTTCCTTCAGTTTTTCGACCGGGCCGAATTCGATGCCGGCCCCCTTGATGTAGAAAGGCTCCTGGTTGACGTAAAGTTGCCAGCGGCCATCCACACAGCGTACTTCCACCCTGGCCGGGCCGGGACCCATGGGCTTGACTGTAAACTGCGCCGGACAACTGCCGGTCGCGAGGGCGCCGGCCACAAGCGCCAGCAACCACGGCGTCGGGATAATTTTACGATTCATACATTTTGTTCTTTCGGCGAACGCTCCGGGCGCACGAGCAGATGTTCCAGTTCCTCCAGCGATTTGCCCTTGGTTTCCGGGATAAACAATAAAATGAAAAGCAAAGCGGCAGCGGCCATCAATCCATAGCCCAGGAAAGTTCCGGCCGAGCCAAAGTGCGACAATTCCCACGGGAAAATAAATGTGACACTGGCGCTGACGGTCGCATTCCAAAAGCCCGCCAGCGACATGGCCATGCCCCGATATTGATTGGGAAATATCTCCGACAACAAGACCCACATGACCGGCCCCAGCGAAATGGCAAACGAGGCCACAAAGCCGATGATCGCGAACAAAACCAATGAAGCGCGGATGTTTAATCCGGCGGTAATCAGTGAATCGTGATAAGGCATGATCCGATCGGCGCCGAATTTTGTTTCAAGGCTGCTGATAAATTCCTTGTCGGTGGTGAAAATATTTTTCTCCGAACTTTTGAGGTCGGCAATCAGATTCGCGGGAACTTTGTTTTCCTGAAGGACGACAAACGACTTTTCGGTGAGCTGGTAACTTGAGGCGTGAAACGCCCAACTGCAAGTCAGCAACGATGCCGCCATGCCTGCCGCGCCAATCACCAGGAGCGGCTTGCGGCCCAGGCGGTCCACCAGCCAGATGGCCACGAAGGTCATTCCCAGGTTGACCAGACCTACCAGTACCGCCTGCCAGAACGCGGCCTGGATCCCTCCGCCTGCCTGCACAAAGATGGTGGGCAGATAATAGAAAATGGCATTTATGCCGGTGATTTGTTGGAAAAATGCAATCGCCAGGGCGATGAATAAAACAAATCTCATTTCTATGATCAAAGGCAGCAACCTCCATATCCAAGTTATCAAACGCGCAAGAATGTTTTTGGCCCACGACAACCCACTTACTTGTGTGGCAAACACTCTTTCCGCAAAACTTTGCCGGATGTTGAGTAGTTCCCGCTCCGCCTCTTCCGTCCCGCAGGCCTTGATTAGAATTGCTTTGGCCCGGTCGGTCTGGCCTTTGCCAAAAAGCCAACGCGGGCTTTCCGGCACGCCAAATAGTAGAAAGAAATACAGGGTCGCCGGTACGGCATCCATGCCCAGCATCCAGCGCCAGTTATTTTCACCCGTGTTCAGCAGAAAGTAGTTCGAAAAGAAAGAAGCGGAGATGCCCAGTACGATCATCAACTGATTGAGCGAAACCAGACTCCCGCGCAACAGCGGCGGTGAAATTTCCGCGATGTAAACCGGCGCAATCAAAATGG
>DATEGR010000004.1:0-3493 GCA_035279985.1 Verrucomicrobiia bacterium | reverse complement strand
GGCAAGCCAGGCAGCCATACTTTGCGGCGATTGCGGCAGCATCCGGCGCGGATTCCAGCTTTACCTGCGGGGCCGCGTTAGTAATCAAGGTGGACACCTGGTTCGTGGGCGCGATTCCATAGTGGGCCGTCAAGTAATCCAACAATGCTTCGACCTGTTCCTCTGGAATCGTCGAGCCGTACTTCTCCCGCATTTTTTTGACGGAGGAGGCCCAGAATGTGCGCGGCAAGGGTGGCTGGGTGGCGACGTATTCCACCGAATGACAGACGAGGCATTGGCCATTGGCGATTTCCACGCCCCGTCCGGGCTTGAAGGTGCCGGTTTCGGGCGGCAGTTCAATCTTCAGTGGTGCGGCCGCCAGATTGAGGACGAGGCCGGTCAGGATGACAGTCCACCAGGAATGTGAGTTCAAGCTTTTCATGGTGCGGTTCAAGCCGCGCGAACGCGCAACGTCTCGACTACATTTCGCATGTAACCCGCCGGATTCCACAGCGCTGTCAGCGGCTGCGACTGGCCGATGCGATTGGTCGCTTTCACCAGCAATTCGTAGTTGCCTGGTTGGGCTGGTCGAAAGGGAATGGTCCACTCGCGGAATGAGTATTTCCCGAGGTCCGACTCGAGCCGGGTTTCACGCCAGTTCCGGCCACCATCGGTCGAAAACAAAACCTGGGTGATGCCATAGCCGCCATCGAACGCGATGCCGCGCACGGTGATTTCGCGGTCCACGGTGACTTGTTCGCCGTCAGTCAGGCTCGTGATGAAGGAACGCACGTTGAACCGTCCAATGGGCCGCGTTTTGGCGGGAGTGGTGCCCGGCGCCACGCACGCGCATTCGTTGTCAGGAATCCGATAGGCCGGATTCATCCAGAAGCCGGCAAAGGTTTCGTCCACGACGGTGATCTGATTCAGGTGCTTGACCCAATAGGTTCCGAAATAGCCGGGCACCACCAGGCGGAGAGGAAACCCATTGAGCATCGGCAGGGGCTCGCCATTCATTTCGTAGGCGAGCATGACGTCGCCATCGAGCGCGTGATCCACGTCGAGCGCCTTGACGAAATCCGGCGTCTGCGCGTTCACCGGTTTGTCCAGACCATCGAAGGTTACCTGCCTGGCCCCCGCCGCCACTCCGGCCAGGTTCAAAACGTCCTTGAGACGAACACCCTTCCATCGGGCATTGCCCATCGCCCCATTGCCCATCTGGCCACCGGGAACGCGCGGATTGGAAAAGCCCCGGCCATTGCCCGAGCATTGATTCACTGCCACGACTTCGACCGTTTCGAACTGGGATTTCAATTTGGGAAGCGACAGGGTCAGCGGCTGGTTGACCTTTCCCTTGATCTCGACCTGGAATGTTTCAGCATCAATCTCCGTTGGCACTTCCGACAAATGATACCGAACGAAGAACGCGTCGTTGGGCGTGAGGATGTTCTCGTTGAAAACGGAGAAAGGAGTTTCCAGTTGCGGAGGCCGCGTGGTGAGGAGAATGAGAGGCCGCTTCTGGGGATATTTTGCGAGCGAACGTTCGCCATTTTCGAAAGGGAGTGTAACGGTTTGTGCCATCAACACCGGGAGGCCGGAGCTGGCGATCAATCCACCCGCGCCGACCAGCGCTGTCGTCTCGAGAAAACGCCGGCGCGATGTCCGCCCGCATTCCCGGTTCCGATTCGTGAACATGCCAGCGACTGTAAATAAGCTCCCTGAAAATGGAAGCACGGTTTGTAACCCGGGCGATTGATCGGGTTTGACCCTGGCAGTCGCCAAATCTTCTTCCCGTCGGATAACGTGGTTTAAGTCACCAGGACTTAGGTTTCCATAATTGAATTGTCCACACCGTTGTTTCCCGGCAAGCTGCGCGCTCTTATGCAGCAAGTGAACCTCGGAATGATCGGTGGCGGAACGGTGGGGAGCGGTGTCTTTCACGCATGGCAGCAGAACGGCGAACTCATGGCCGCGCGCCTCGGCGTGAAGCTCGTGTTCCGCAAGATCGCCGTGAAGGCGTTTGACGAACCGCGCCCGTATCCGATCACCCGTTCCTTGCTGACCACGGACTGGCAGGAAGTCGTCAATGATCCGCAAATCCAGGTCGTGATCGAACTGGTTGGTGGCACTGGCATTGCCAGGGTGATGGTGCTGGCAGCACTGGCACAGGGTAAAACCGTGGTGACGGCGAACAAGGCGTTGCTTTCCGCGCACGGACTGGAATTGTTTGCCGCTGCGGCAAAAGGTGGCGCGAATCTTTACTACGAAGCGAGCGTGTGTGGTGGCATTCCCATCATCAAGTCGTTGCGCGAAGGTTTTGTCGCGAACCAGTTCTCCGCCATCTATGGCATCGTGAACGGGACGTGCAATTACATCCTCACCCGCATGAAGCTCGAAGGCGCGGACTTTGCCGACGTGCTGGCGGAGGCACAGAAGCACGGTTACGCCGAGACGCCGCCTGATCTCGACATTGATGGCAACGACGCGCAGCACAAGACCGGCATCCTCGCGTCGCTGGCGCATGGTTTCTGGGTAGATCATCATGCGATTCACATGGAAGGCATTCGCGACGTGTCGAAGATTGACATGCAATTTGCGCAACAGCTCGGATACACAATCAAGCTGCTCGGCATCGTTAAGCGAATCGCCGGGAAGAAGCCTGGTGTGCAGGTGTCGGTTTATCCGACGCTCATTCCCAATGCCCATGTGCTGGCCAGCGTGAATGGTGTGTTCAATGCCTGTTTCGTTCGCGGCGATGTCGTAGGCGACACATTGTTCTATGGTCGCGGCGCCGGCAAGGACGCCACGGCCAGCGCGATTCTCAGCGACGTGGCCGATGCGGCACTCGATTTAAAGAACGGCACGAAAGCGCGCGTGCCGCCGTTCGTAGCGTGCGCGAAAGGTGGTCGGGTGGTGCCAATGGATGAAATCACCTCGCGCTACTATGTACGTTTGAGTGTGGTGGACAAGCCCGGCGTGCTGGCGCGCATCTCGTCCATCCTGGCCGCGGCGAAAATTGGAATTTCCTCGGTCGTGCAACCGGAAGGTCACGAGGGCGAGAGCGTCCCGCTGATCTTGATGTTGCACGATGCGCCGAACGCCGCGATGCGCAAGGCGCTGGCGAAGATCGCAAAACTTCCGGTCATCAAAGGCAAGCCGGTCATGTTCCGGGTGGAAACTCTTGACTAACATGAGTGCGATTTCCTTTTTTAGCACGAACGGCAAGTCTCCCGCAGTCAATCTGCGTGAAGCACTGATCGCCGGGCAGGCGCCGGATCGCGGGCTGTATTTCCCGAAACAATTTCCGCGTTTCACGTTCAACGAGCTGGCGGCATTCTCCCGGCTGCCGTATCACGAGGTCGCGTTCCGCGTCTTGTCCAAGTTTACGGAAGACATCGTTCTGCCGGCGGAACTCGCGAAGTTTTGCCAGGACGCCTATAACTTTCCCGTGCCGCTGGAGGTCGTGAACTTCCGCACTTTTCTGATGCGCCTCGACCAGGGTCCGACGGCATCG
>DATEGR010000003.1:0-9271 GCA_035279985.1 Verrucomicrobiia bacterium | reverse complement strand
GAGAGCTATTGGGAAGAGGACGCGCGCCGGATGCAGGAGTGTGGGGTCAACACCGTCCGCATGGGCGAGTTCGGCTGGGCGCTGATGGAACCGCGCGAGGGACACTACGATTTCAGCCTGTTCGACCGCGCCATCGAAACGCTGGGCCGACACGGGATAAAAACCATTTTCGGCACGCCCACCGCTGCGCCGCCGAAATGGCTTACGCACAAATACCCTGAAGTTCTCGACGTGCGCGAGACCGGCCAGCCGGTCAACGACCAGTCACGCCGCCAAATCTGTTATAACAGTCCGGTTTATCGGCGGTTCTCCCGGGAAATCGTCGAGGCCCTGGCACGGCATTATCGCGACAACACCAACATCATCGGCTGGCAGGTTGACAACGAGATGAACAACGAGAACCCGGAATGTTACAGCGACAGTTGCCGCGCTGCGTTCCGCACCTGGTTGCGCAAGAAGTACGGGACCCTCGATGAATTGAACGCGCGCTGGGGCACGGTGGTCTGGAGCCAGATTTACTCCGACTGGGGGCAAATTGACCTGCCGTTCCCCACGCCGGCGTTTCACAATCCGGCACTGATGCTCGACTTCAAACGGTTCATCTCCGATTCTGCCGCCGATTACCTGAACGACCAGGTCGAAATCCTCCGCCGCGGCCGGCCCGACGATTTCCTTACGCACAACGGCGTATTCAAGAACATCAATTACTACACCTTCAGCCGCAATCTCGACCTATACGCTTATGACAATTACCCGACCTTCAAGGATTCGCCCCGCTATCCGACGGGCGCAATGCTGACGCTGGTGCGCGGCTTGAACGGACGCTTTATGATCATGGAGCAACTGACCGGCCCGGCCGGCCAGACCTACCTGCTGCGCACGCCGCGACCGGGTGAGGCACGGCTATGGGCCATGCAGGCGGTGGCGCAGGGCGCGGACGGGTTGCTGCACTTTCGCTGGCGTTCGGCCGAACGCGGCGCGGAGGAATACTGGTATGGCGTGCTTGACCACGACAACGCCCCGCGCGCACGTTTTGCAGAGTTCAAGCAGGAAGGGCAGGAACTGCAGAAAATCGGACCGCAGATCGTCGGCTCGAAAGTCGTTTCGCAGATGGCCGTCATCAAAGACTTCGAAGACGAGTGGGTTTTCGATTACCAATTTCTGACCACGGAGGTGAATGTTGGTGCAGCTTACGACGCGTTGTTCCGTGCCGCTTCGGAACAGAGATACAACATTGATTTCGTCGGCCCGACCGCTGATCTGAGCGGTTACAAACTGGTTTTCGCGCCCCAGTTGGCGCTGATGGATGACCCGCTGGCGGGGCGCCTGCGACAGTTCGTCAAACAAGGCGGTACCCTCGTCATGTCCGCCCAAAGCGCCATCAAGGACCGGGACAATGCCTTTACCGCCGATACCATTCCCATCGGCTTGACGAATGTATTCGGCGTCGAGCTGGACTCGTTTCAGACCTATCAACCGCCTTCCGGCACCAACAATATCCTCCGTTTCGACGACGGCTGCTCGGTACCGGTCCAGGTTTTCGCCGAAGTGTTGCATCCTACGACGGCACATGTGGTCGGCCGGTGGGAACGCGATTATCTCAAGGATTCGCCGGCGGCAACGGAGCAACCGTTTGGAAAGGGAAAGGCCGTCTATTATGGCTCGCTCTTCAACCTGGATGCGGCGCGCTGCCTCATCAAACGTTATGCCGGCGAGACCGGGCTGAAACCGCTGCTGGTTGACGTGCCCGAGCAGGTCGAGGTGACGTGCCGCACGAAAGACGGGACTGATTTTTATTTTCTGCTCAACCACGGCAACTCACCGGTAACGGTGAACGTGGGTGCCGGTTTTGTGGATGTCCTTGCCGGCGAGGCGGCAGCCGCGAACCTCGCGCTTGCTCCGTTCGACTATCGCGTGCTCAAACGCGAGCGAATGACCGGGCGATGAAACAGGATCTAATCACTTATGTTTCCTGCACTTGAACTTTCCCGGCGAAGATTCCTGCAGTCGGTCTCCCTGGCAGCGGCGGGGATGGTGCTGCCCGGCCGTTGGCCCCAAAGAAAATCTGCCATGGATCCCACGTTGCCACCGCTGGCACAATTTGATCACGGCGACGTAGAGCTGAACAGTGTTCCTCATGAAAAGCAGCTGGAAGAGACGCATCGTGTCCTGATGGACTTGAGCGACGACAGTCTGCTGAAACCGCTCCGTCAAATGAGCGGCCGGCCGGCTCCCGGGGAGGACCTGGGTGGCTGGTACCATTACGATCCCGATTACGTGTGGGGCAAAGACACGCCGGGTTTCGCTCCCAGTTGCACCTTCGGCCAATGGGTCTCGGCGCTCGCCCGCTGGTACGCCATCAAACGGGACCCGGCAACCCGCGACAAGGTGCTGCGCTTGAATCGCCTGTATGCGGAGACGATTTCGGGTGATTACTATGAAAAGAACCGCTTCCCGACCTACTGTTACGACAAGATCGTGTGCGGACTTATTGATTCGCACAAATATGTTGGAGACCCCGATGCTTTCGCGATCCTTGAACGCACCACCGACACCGCCCTGCCCCATTTCCCGAAGCACGCCATCGAGCATGGGATAGCCTGGCGGCCGAGCCCGGACCGAAGCTGGACCTGGGACGAGTCCTATACAATTTCAGAAAATCTCTTCCTGGCCTATCAGCGCGGTGCCGGGAAGCGGTACCGTCAGCTTGGGCGGCAGTACCTCGACGACGAATATTACGAGCCACTGGCTGAAGGCCGGAACGTGCTCGCTGGCAGACATGCCTACAGCTACGTGAATTCCCTGAGTTCGGCGATGCAAGCGTATCTGACTTTGGGCAACGGGAAATATCTGCGCGCAGCCCGAAACGCTTTCGAAATGCTCTCGAAACAAAGTTTTGTCACCGGCGGCTGGGGACCCGAGGAAACGCTTCGCGCCCCTGACGGTCCGGACGTCTGCGCCAGCCTCACCGACACCCATGCGAGCTTTGAAACACCCTGCGGCTCCTACGCGCACTTCAAGCTGACGCGCTACCTGCTGCGCGTGACCCGCGAAGCAAGATACGGGGACAGCATGGAGCGGGTAATGTACAACACCGTGCTGGGGGCAAAGCCGTTGATGGCCGATGGACGAACCTTTTATTACTCCGATTACAACTTCAAAGGACGCAAAGTTTACCGGGATGATCAACATTGGGCCTGCTGTGCGGGCACGCTTCCTCAGGTCGCTGCCGACTATCGCATCAACACCTACTTTCGCGACCCGCAGGGCGTCTGGGTAAATTTGTATATCCCCTCCACATTGCGATGGAACCAGGACGGTGCCGAGGTGGCACTGACTCAAGCAGGCCAATATCCGTTTGACAGCTTGGTGCAGTTCAAGGTGAACACGTCGCCGGCGAGGGATTTCACCTTGAATTTCCGGATTCCCGCGTGGGCAAGCGGAGCTTCGATCTCGGTCAACGGTCGCCGCTGGCAGACCGGGATGACCCCCGGAACTTTTGCGACGATTCATCGCCACTGGAACACCGGTGATCGCATTGAATTGGATTTGCCGACGGCGCTGCGGCTTGAGCCAGTTGACCCGCAGCACCCGCAGACGGTCGCGCTCGTCTTCGGACCGCTCGTGCTGTTTGCGATCACGGACACGCAACCATCGTTGACCCGTGCCGACTTTCTGGCGGCCAAAAGGATGGACCGGCGAAGCTGGCAGGTAAGCACGGCGGGCGCGCCGCTCAAGCTGGTGCCGTTTACTGACCTTGGAGAAGAACAGTATTCGACCTATCTGCATGTCACGTAGCTTATCCAGTCCCAACCGGGAAATGGCCGCTGGCTTGCCAGGTTTAATCACCTTTTCCTCACAAGGCAATTGTGTTAGCGTGGTTACGTATCCGACCCGAAAGCTTGTATGACATGCCGCGTGCTCAACCTTCATCCACAGACGATTGTCTATCTCGCATTTTTGGCCTGGGTCGTTGCCATTGAAAGCAGGGCTGCGGAGTTGGCGGAGACAAATCAGTTCGCACCGCGGGGAATCGCGTTGCCAACTCCGGTTCTGACCAACGCGGAACAGGTTCATTGGCTGACCCGCCAGGAGGCGGCCAGCTTCCAACCCGTGCTGATCCGCGGCGTGATTACCTGTGCCTTGCCTGAATTCAATGCGGCGGTGGTCCAGGACCAGACGGCGGGAATTTACATTGACCGCTGGCTTCCGTCGCTCGGGGGGCTGCCGCAGGTGGGGGAATTGGTGGAAGTCGAAGGCGTCACGGATCCCGGTCAATTCGCCCCCCGGGTGGATGCGGTCCGGATCACCCGCCTGGGAACCGCGGAATTGCCAACTCCAGTTCACCCCTACTGGGACCAGTTGATCAATGGCAGCCTGGACACAGAGTTTGTGGAGGTGGAGGGGGTGATCACGACCGTGCGCGAGGACGGCATCACGCTGCTCACGCACGGCGGCAAGATCAAGGTTCTGGTATTTGGTACGCACGGCGCGACGAACAACGTCGCGTTGAAACCCTACGAAGACGCGCTCATCCGGCTGCGCGGTTGTCTGTTTGCATCGTGGGATGAGAAAACGCATGAAGTCGATGTCAGCGAGGTCCGCATGTACGCTCCGTCGGTAACGGTGGTGGAGCCGGCGCCGGCGGATCCGTTTGCGGTCACACCGAAACACGTGACGGATCTGCTCCAATTCGATCCCCGAGCCAGCGCGCTGAGACAGGTAAGAGTCTCCGGACAAATCGTCGCCGAACGCGAAGGGCAATATTATGCGATGGACGGGACGAACGGCTTTCGATTCATCCTGAAAGACAATGCCAGTCTCGGGGCCGGTGATTTGGTGGAGGTGGTCGGCTTTCCCAGTCTGACGGGGCCGTCGCCGGTTTTGCAGGAGGCCCTGGCGCGAAAAATCGGCGTGGCCCCCGTGCCCAATGCCCGCCCGCTGTATGCAGACAATTTGTTCCGGGCCGAAAACGACTCGGTCCGCGTGCGGGTCGAGGCGGTGCTGTTGAATCTGAGCGAGGATCAGCGAACACTGGAATTGCAGACCGGCTTGCAGCGATTCGTGGCCCAACTGGATGGTAACGGCAGATTTGCCGCCTCCCGGCGCGCTTTCTCCGAAGCCGGTCTTGATTTGCCACCGGGAAGCCGGCTGGAGTTGACCGGCATTTACGCGGGCAACGGCGGAAACCGGACGACCCATGCGGAAGTTGCCAACTTCGAATTGTTGTTGAACTCGCCGGCGGACATCCGGGTGCTGGCGCGGCCCCCGTTTTGGACACTGCCGCGATTGCTGGTCCTGGTGGGCGCACTGCTGGGCGGGCTGGGCCTGGCGCTGGTCTGGATCCGGCTGCTCCATCACCGGGTTCAACAGCGCACGATTCAACTGGAGAAGGAGATGCACGAGCGCGAACAGGCCGAACACCAGCACGCCCTGGCGCAGGAACGCGCCCGTATCGCGCGCGATTTGCACGACGATCTGGGCAGCAGCCTCACCGAGATCAGCATGCTCGCGACCACCGGCCCCGGTCTGAACCTGCCCGCGAACGAGGCCACCGAACGCATGGAAACCATCGCGGGGAAATCCCGCACGCTGGTGAACGCCCTGGACGAAATCGTCTGGGCCGTGGATCCGGAGCGCGACACCCTGGCTTCGGTAGCCCGGTATCTGGCCAGTTACGCGGAGGAGTACCTGGCGGGTTTGAAGGTCGCCTGCCGCGTGCACATTCCCAATTCATTTCCCGATCAGCCGGTTTCCGGCGAGGTGCGTCACCATCTCTTTCTCGCAGTGAAGGAAGTGCTCAATAACGCGGTCCGCCACGGCGGGGCCAGCGAGATCGGCTTCCACATCCGCGTGCGGGAAGACCAGATGCGGATTTCGATCACCGACAACGGAAGCGGATTCGAGGCTTCCGGGCACTCAAACGGACATGGCCTTCTGAATCTCCGCAACCGGCTGGAACACTTGAACGGTCACTGCGAACTGGAATCCTCTCCCGGCGCGGGCACGACCATCTCCCTGCAGGTGCCATTGCCGGTCCCCAATAACTCGCCATGAATGCCGTCGCCATTGTTGAAGACAACGCCGTGATGCGAAACACGTTCCGCCAGTGGATTGATGCCGCGCCGGGGTTTCGCTGTGTGTTTGCCTGCGCCACCGCCGAGGAAGCGCTGGCGGAAATCCCGCGACTCAAACCGGACGTCGTGCTCATGGACATTCATTTGCCCGGGGAATCGGGTATTGCCTGCACGGCCCAACTGAAGGAAAAGCTGCCTGACGTTCAAGTCATCATCGTGACCGTTTATCGCAATCACGAATTGATTTTTCAGGCGTTGCAGGCCGGCGCCTGTGGTTATCTGCTGAAACGTTCCAGTCCGGAGGAGCTGTTGAAAGCCATCAGTGAAGTGCGCTCCGGGGGCGCGCCGATGACCAGTGAAATTGCCCGCATGTTGGTGGAGGCGTTCCAGAAGAAACCGGCCAGTGTGGTGTCCGGCGACGGACTTACCCAGCGTGAATCCGAAATCCTGGTTTTGCTCTCCGAAGGCTTGAGCAACAAGGAGATCGCCGATCGCGTCAAAATCAGTTACGACACGGTCCGGGCGCACCTGCGGCACATTTACGAGAAACTTCACGTGCGGGGGCGTACCGAGGCGGTGAGAAAGTATTTGAAATCCTCAACCTCCGTGATGTCGGGATTGGGCGGCACGACCGTTGATTAGAATTTATCATAATGTAGAACTGCCGTATGGGCTTACGTCCCGGTCGCCTCGGCCGCCTGTCAAATATAGTCCAATTGAGCAATAGCGGGGGTGGTTGGCTTTCGTTAAAGTTAATCTGTTCCATGAGAATTCGTACGAGACAGCTCAGTCAAATAATCAATCCGGACAAACTATGAGAAGTCATTTTACCCTTCCTCGGGGGGTTACGGCGGCCTGTGCCGTTGCGGGTGCAACGGCCGTATTGAGCGGCAACTGCTCCGCAGGAACTTTTATTGCCGCGGACTATGCCACCAATGCCACCTACGCCTCCGGCTGGTCAGCAGGACAAAACGGCGGGTACGGTTTTGGAGCTTGGAGCTTCACTACTGATGTCGACACCAACGGCGTCCCAATTCAAAATGCCATGGACCGCACGTCACCGTACGACCCCTTTGGTGCGGCGTGGACACTCTACAACCCCATTGGTCCGGCGGTGGGCAGCCCTAATCCACCAGATACCGGTACAGGAGCGCCGACCGGTGATGTTTCTCGAGCCGGCCGAGCACTTCCAACCGGCGGGTTGCGGGTCGGTCAAACGTTCAGCACAATCGTTTCAAACCCCACGGAACGTAAATTCTTCCGCGGATATACAATCATTCTTTCGACTGGCAGCGATAACATCGTGTATGGCGGCGTGGGCACGGCGATTGGGGTGGGTACATTTGACTACTATGTGGCTGGCGGCTGGTACACCTTGCCGACTTTCAAGACTGGCGGTACTGGCCTCTTCGACACGGATACCACCACGAACGGGATGGAGCTCGATATCACCATAACCAGCACCAATAGTTATCATCTCGTCATGACGCCGCTGACTAATCCGGGAATTGCCTACTCGGAGGACGGCACCTATACAAACTCAGTCATTAATTGGGTAACATATCAATTATACAATACCGACTCGGACTTCTACAATTTTACCAATGGGATTCCGGCGGTGTGTACGAATCCTCAGCGCACGGATTTCTATATCCAGAGCATGACGGTCTCGGGGTTGACGTTGAACATCCAGCTGGTGGGTGCGAACGCGGTTTTGTCGTGGCCGACGAATGTTCCAGGCTTTAATCTGGCATCCAGCCTCAATCTTGGCCCGGGCGCATCCTGGAGCACGAATCTGCCCTCACCCGTTGTCGTCAGCGGCCAGAATGTCGTGACCAATCCTGTCGCGAATTCGAAGCAGTTTTACCGGCTCCAGCAATAAATCGTTTATGGCCCCAAAATATACTCAAAGTACCAGCCAAACGGGCTCTGGCCGGACCCCGTTTCAGTCAAAATCGCGCCACGGCTTTACCCTGATCGAGCTTCTGGTAGTAATCGCCATCATTGCCATTCTGGCCGCGATGTTGTTGCCCGTATTGGGGCAGGCCAGGATCAAAGCCCAGGCGCTCCAGTGCATGAGCAATTCCCGGCAACTGATGCTGGGTTGGATTCAATATGCCAGCGATAACAACGACCACCTGGTAAATAATTATGGCCAGCCCTTCAGTGGGTGGGAGGAACAAAACAAAACTTACCAAAATTGGGTGAACGAAATTTTGACCTGGGGGAAGTTGGACTCCGCCGGCATCCCGATTGATAATACGGATGGTATCACGAAGGCGCCTTTCTTCCAATATACCCGGAATATCGCGGTTTATAAATGCCCGGCCGACAAATTTGTCAGCGCGCCGCAGCGGGCGGCGGGCATTAAAGCGCGTCCGCGCTCCTACTCGATGAACATGTTCATAGGCATCAATAATCCCAATAACCCGACCAGCACTGTCAACGGGACATTCTCGACCTACCGCCAGTTTCTAACGTCGGGCAGTATTACCCATCCGTCGACAATTTTTGTCATGCTGGATGAACACCCCGACAGCATCAACGATGGATTTTGTCAGACCGATCCCCATATGGATCCTACTCAGTGGAGCCCTCCACACTGGAATGATGTACCCGCTTCGTATCATGCCGGCGCCTGTGGCATTGCCTTCGCTGACGGCCATTCAGAAATCCACATGTGGAAAAGCAAAGTCTGCACTATTTTACCGGTGACGTATCCAGCTACTCACATGACGACGCCCGATTTCAGTGCTGACCCATCAGCGGGCTGGGGCGATGGCTTGTGGCTTGCCTACCGCACGAGTGTGCCCGCCCAGTAACCCCTCTGCCAGTCTGTGACTATTTTCCGCCGTATTCTTCACCAGAGCTCTTACGCGATGAAGAATCCAAAAGTGGAACTGTTTCACCGAAGCGACTGATTCCTGGGGGGCATAAAGCAACTCAATTAATCTCGTAGCCGCGAACGTCAGTTCGCGCGAAAGCTTCGCCTTCATTCGATTTGCGCCGTCTGACGTCGGCGGCTACATATTCTTTCAAAAGGGCACAGATCGTGTATAAAAGCCTGCTGCTGCGGCCAGGTCTTAACGCGGCCGAGGGGCAACTAAAGGAGCGCGGACAGCCTTGTCCGCGGTGTTCCTTGTGTTTTTCGTGTCTCGCGGACAAAGCTGTCCGCGCTCCGGGAAAATCTTCGC
>DATEGR010000002.1:0-2517 GCA_035279985.1 Verrucomicrobiia bacterium | reverse complement strand
TGGACCTGGCGTTCGTGTTGCTGGTGATTTTCATCATCACGACCATTCCGCCGGTCAATGATGAGGGTTTGAAACTGCCCACGGCGGCCAAGCATCTCAAGGATCCTCCCCGCAAGGCCAATTACATCACCGTCCAGGCCGACGGCGCGATGTATTTGAACAAGGCGAAAGTCGCCAATGCCTCCGACATGCTGCAAACCCTCATTGGTTTGCGCACCGATGATCCGGACCTGAACATCATCATTCGGGGCGACAGCCATACCAAATACAGTCAGATTCGTGCCGTGCTCGATGTTTGCCAGCAGGCCAACGTGCCCAAGGTGGACCTGGCCACCGAAGCGGCCAACCAGAAATAAGATGCAGCCGCATACCCAGCCACGCAAAAAGCGCAACTCGTCGAAGGTGAACCTGCTCATCTCGTTCACTTTCCACGCGCTCATCGTGCTGGTGGCGCTCTATTTCGCCGCGCGCGGGGGATTACTCGGCAAACAAATCCAGAAAATTTCGGTGGAGATGGTTAAGGAAAAACGACCCGAAAAGCCCAAGCCGCCCGAGAAACCAAAGGTTGAACCCCCCAAGGAACAACCCAAAATTGTTGCCGCGCCCAAGGTCGAACCGCCCAAGGAAGCGCCGCCCCCGGCGGCGGGCCAGCCCACGGTCGCACCCCCGGCGGCCGAACTGCCGTCCTTTGTCTTCGAGGGCGGCAAGACGGTGGAAACCAGCTCCGATCCGGTGCAACTGTACAAAGGATTGGTCGAATATGCCTTCCATTCAAAATGGGACCGCCCGCAGAACTTGCACGACGATGATTACGTCGCGGAGGTGCGGGTGACGGTGGATCGCCAGGGGCACATCAGCAATGTGGAGTGGCTAAAAGGCTCGGGCAACCCGCGTTGGGACGATTCGGTCCGCCAGGCCGTCACCGCCGTGAGGAAAATGGACAGCCCGCCCCCCACCAATTTCCCGCCCGACATCGTCATCCGTTTCGACGTGCAACCGGAAACCGAACCCGTCCTCCAGTGATTTTGTGAAAAAAACGTCGCACAGCCATCACAGTTCGCTCAGCGAGTTGAATATTACGCCATTGCTGGATCTGGTGTTTGTACTCCTGGTTATTTTCATCATCACGACGCCGCAGATGATGAACAATCTGGAAATGACGCTGCCCTCGGGCAAGCCGCCGCCCAAGACCAATCAGCCCAAACCCAAAATCAACCGGATTGTGGTGGATGCACAGGGGCGGACGTTTTTGAACGACGAATTCGTCACCATGCCACAGCTCAAGGACAAGCTGGAACAAATGCAGACCGACAATCCCGACCTGAGCGTGGTGGTCAAGGGGGCGGATGCGGTGGATTACCAGAACATGATCAACGTGCTGGATGTGCTCCGGCAGTTGGACATCACCAGGGTCGGTCTGGCCACCGAGGCGGCGGCAGCTCCTTAAGCGAACCGTCCGCCGGTCAGTTTGTTAGTCATGACCGGGCATCAATTCTCAAATGTGAAGCGCATCGGCTCAAAGTGATCTGCCTCTTTCACGGTCAACTGGCCGTTGGCGAAGGACCAACCGGCAGCTGCCGTCGACATCTCGTCCGGGGTCAAACGGGGCAGCACGGTTTTTTGAGACGGACCGGCTCCGATTTCGAGCGAGACATTTTTTGGTTCGCTGCCGCTCCACAGTTCCAAAACCAGATTGCGCGGCGCCGGGTGATACGAGCCTTCCGGTGCGGAAATGGCAATTGTCGTCTGCCGGTCACCTCGGGCCTGGCGGAACCGGCGTTTCATGAAAAGGCCGTTGCGACAGGCGAGACTTTCTCCGTCGTCTTCGTAAAGCGTGGATTCGGATTCCCTGGCGGGTGCGACCAGGACCTGCAACGCGTTTCCCGGCATTTCATCGGTGGATTGAACCACCGGTTGGCGGAAAATAAAACCACCGCCGCGCACGAAAATGGGAATCGAATCAAGCGTGACCGGCACGTGAATGGTCCGACCGCCGATGAACCGTCGGCCCGTCCAGTAATCAAACCAGTCGCCCGCCGGCAGATAAACCTCGCGCTCAATTGCGCCTTCGTGCAGGACCGGCGCCACCAGTAGATCGTCGCCAAACAGAAATTCATCATCCGTTCCGGCAACCGACTCGTCCTCGGGAAATTCAAGAAACAGCGGACGCAGCGCGGGCACGCCGGTTTCGCTGGCCCGTTCCATCACATTGTAAATGTAAGGCAGCAATTCGTAACGCAATTCGATGGCGTGTTTGTTAATGACCTCGTACCGATAACCAAACGCCCACGGCTCCTTGCCCGGCGACTTCGAATCGCTATGCGAACGCATGAACGGAGAAAAGACGCCGGATTGCAGCCAACGCGTGTAAAGTTCGCCGTCCGGCGCGCCGGCAAACCCGCCGATGTCGGAACCGACAAACGGAAAACCGGAAAGCCCCAGCCCCAGCAATGTGGCGACGGATTGCCGCAACGACGACCAGTCGGACGTGCTGTCGCCGGTCCAAATGGCGGCGTA
>DATEGR010000001.1:0-10406 GCA_035279985.1 Verrucomicrobiia bacterium | reverse complement strand
GAATTCCCAATGTTGCTCATTTTAATGTATCACCGGGCCGGCGACCGGCATCAGGGTGCCGGCAATCCCGTGCCGGTGCTCGAAGCCCACTTCGCATATCTGCGCCGCCGGTTTGACGTCGTCCTGCCCGGCGAACCTCTGCGCTCCGGCCGTTTGAGCGTCTGCCTGTCGTTTGACGACGGCTACGCGGATTTTTACGCACATGTTTTTCCCTTGCTGGAAAAGTTTTCTCTGCGGGCACTTTTGGCAATCCCGACCGCCTTTATCCTGTCTGATACCATGGTTCCCATGGCCGGGCGTCTTTCGGTGACGCAACATGAAGCCATGCAAGGGGATTATTTCAAAACCAGGGCGCCGTTTTGCACCTGGGAAGAGCTTCGCCGGATGGTTTCGAGCGGTCGGGTGCAAATCGCCTCGCATTCCCACCGGCATCTCGACCTGCGCCGCGACGGCGTGGATGTGGAATTTGAAGCCGCGCATTCGAAATTGCTGCTGGAACAGAATCTGGGCTGCCAAATTTCGACGTTCGTCTATCCCTTCGGCAGCGTGAATGCGCGCGCACATTCGACGGTCATGCGGCACTACTCCTTTGCCTTGCGGGTGGGGTCGGCGCTCAATTCCGGTTGGCGTCCGTATCGGCAACCGTTGTGCCGGGTGGGAGCGGATGAAACCCCGGATCTGGCCCGGCGGCTGCGCTGGTACCACCGCACCGCCTACGGATTGAAATGGGGCGCCAACCTCCTCCGCGCCGCACGCGGAAAATGGCAACCGCTACAACCGCCGGGAGCGGCCAATTTCCCGGGTTAACTCCCCAGCGCTTGTTCGCACGCGGCGATGACCGGGGCCGTGTCAATCCCGGCCAGGGCTTTTCCCGGCGGCGGTGTTATTGCCCAATCGGGATGTTGAAACGGATACGTCTGCCCCGCCACTGGCATCAGCATCAAGACGCGTTTTTTCATCGCTACCGCGAGATGCAGCAGCCCCGTATCACCACCGACCGTCAGCCGGGAAAGTTTCGTCATGCCGCCGGAAACGAGCAGGGGCGCTCCGGCGGAAACCACGAAGCCCGCCGCCCGCGCCGGCTCCAGTGCCGCGCGATCCGCCGGGCCGCCCCCAAAGATGATTTGCGCGCCGTGCGATTGAAAGTGCCGTGCCAGTACCAGAAAATTCTCCAGCGGCCAGTTTTTGTGCGGCGAACTGGTAAAGGGCTGGAGAAACAGGGTCGACCGGGCTGGATCCAGATGGTTTTCGGCGAAGAATTTTCCCGTCTCCGCGAGCGCGTCTTCCGGCAGGTCGAATTCGTTGCGGATTTCACCCACCCGCAAGCCACATTGCCCCAACAACGACAGGTTCCAGTCGGCGAGATGGATTTGTTTGTCGCGCCGGATCCCGCTGGTGTAGAGCCACTCCCGGCCGCCACTGTAAACGTTGCCCCAGCGCGCCGGCGCACCGCTCCACCAACACAACCAGGCCGTTTCGCCGTAACCCTGAAAATCAACCGCCAGCGAAAAATGTTCCCGTCGCAACCACCGTAACAGCCGCAAGATTTCCGGCACAGCGCGAAGGGGGCTTTGAAAAACCGTGCGATCCAGCGCGATGGCACCGTTCACCTCCCGAAACCCTCGCAACAGTGGCGCGTTTTCATTGGAGTTTAGAAAAGTGATGTTTGCGTCCGGAAAATTCTCGCGCAGGGCGTGGACCGCCGGCAGTGTGAATAAAACGTCGCCGATGGATTTGAGGCGAACAACCAGGATGTTCTCGCGAGGATTCATTTTTGGGCCGCCAGGGCGGAACGGACGGCGGCGACCAGCACGGAACGGAACGTGTCGCGCGAACAATTTTTGGCATAGGCCTGTGCGCCCTCCTGCCACCGGGCGATTTCCCCGCCGGAAGCGGTCGCCGCCCGGACCATGGCGTTGCGCAGTTCCGGCACCCGGCCGGATTTGAACAGCAGGCCCATGCCGTAGTGACGAACGACGTGACCGATCAGGTATTCGTCCGATGCGAGCGCCGGTTTGCCAGCGCCGGCGGCCCGCGACAGGACGCCGCTACCGTCGAAATGGCGGAGGTAGGGCAGCAACACCATGTCGCAGGCGGCAAACACCTGCCTTTCTTCCAGGGCGGAAATGTAGCGGTTCACAATCTCCGCGCGGCCTTGCGAGCGGAGTGTTTCCAGGTCGCGCGCCAGTTGCTCATTTTGGGGCTGAAGTCCGGCACAAAGCAGAAACACCTTCCCGGGAGCGGCCATTTGGCGCATCGCGGCGACGACGAGATGCAATCCCTTCCGCTTGTAACCGCCGCCATAAAAGAGGAAAACAAACCGGTCGTCCGGCAGGTTGAACTGCCGCCGGGAGGCTGCGCGATCGGTGGTAAAATGGTCGGGATATGGATCGGCGAGCAGATGGAGGGGCGCGCCGGGATATTTTTTTTGCGCGATACCGCACAACCGCGGGTCAATCATCAGTAGCGGATTCAACCAGCCGTTTTGGACGAGCCGGCGGAAGCCGATTTTTTTCAGAGTTTGGTTGAGCGACCGGACACCGGCACTGAGAAACAGCGGTCGAAAATAAATTCCACCCAGCCGGCCCCGCAAACTTTCATCCGGCAGCAGGCCCAGCGCCGCGCGGCGAAGCGCGCTGGAGGCAAGGTCGTTGAAATTCGCCAGAAAAGCGATCGCCGCGCCGGATTCCCTCAGACAGGCGGCCACGCGCGCCCCCGAAGTGACCTTCGTCCGGTCGCCGGCCGCGGGAAATGCCGATATCACCTTTACGCGCGGCAACAGGTCAGCCATCTGACCGGCGATGCGTTCCATCGCCTCCGCCCGGGTGTCCAGCGCGAGCGTCAGGGAAAAGCCCGCCCCCAGCAAATCCTCGGTGATGAATCGCAGCCAGCCGACATGATGGCCGTCCACGCTGGGTTCGAAGACCAGGACTGATTTTGGATCCATGGATTTAGTCCGGCGAAGGCTGTTCGTTCTGCACCTGGTAAACCTTCAGGTAGCGCAAAAAAGTGTAAATGGCGATGCCGCGCGCGATGGCCAGCCCCTGCCAGCCGTCCAGAAAACCGGCCCGCAAAAAATAGGTGCGGAGGAACGCCCACCACGGACGGAAGAGAACATCGGTGAAACGAACATGCTTTTTCCGCGTTGCACATTCCTGAACAAAATAATTCACGGTCAACATGGTCTTTTTCATTTCGTGTTCGAGCGATTCCATGCTGTAGTGCAGCAGGTCGTTTTTTAAATCACCCGTATCGCCGTCGACAACGAGGGATTCGTGCAGGTGCTTGTCGCCCCAGTTGGCCCGGCCCCGTTGCCAGAGCCGCGCCTTGCGATCGGGATACCAGTCGCCGTGGCGAATCCAGCGGCCATGATAAAATGTGCAGCGCGGAAAACGATAGGCCGAACCGGGCGGATTGAATTTGGTTTGCTCGAATAAGCGGACGATTTCATCGCGTAATGCCGGTGTGACGACTTCGTCGGCGTCAATGGCCAGCAACCAGGGTTGCGTGGCGTGGGTCGAGGCGAAATTACGATGCGCAGCGTGGCCACGCCACGGCTGGCTGACAATGCGTGCGCCATAGGACTCGGCGATTTTATCTGTTCCGTCCATGACCTTTTCGTCAATCGCCACAATGATTTCGCTCGTCCAGCCTTGCACGCTGTCCAGCGTCCGGCGGATACGATGGGCTTCGTTGCCGGCGATGAGGCAGACGGAAATGGGCAATTGGGTCATGTCCGGTGAGACTTGGCGTCAGCCCGGTGCCGGCGCAGATACAATCGAATTTTTCTAAACGGCAACGCCAGGTACATTTTTCGCAGCAATCCGATTTTCTCCGCGAAGGAATTCATTTTGAAATCGGTTTCCCGCGGGACATACCAATTATTAATGGTAGTGCGCTTGACGAGTTTATAGCCGTGTGATTTCAAACATTTGTGTTTGGACAAGTCACGAACTCCATCCTCAATAAGAATCAGCAACGGTTTGTGTTTTTCAAAATCCATCCCGTGCATGACTTCAACCTCGTGGCCTTCCACGTCGAGTGACAGGAAATCAATCCGGCTGATGCCGGCCGACTGCAATACCTTGTTCAGGGTCGTTACCTTGACGCGTTCGGTGCCGATGAACTTTGTGCCGTGCGTATCCACCTGTTTTTGGAGGGTAGACGAACCGTCCTCCTCGGCCAGCAGCAGGTCCATTTCACCTTCCTGGGCCGGGCTGCTGCAGGCAACCTGAAATACCTGCGAATTCGTGCGCTGTTGTCTGAGCCGGACGCAATGCCTTGATTGCGGTTCCACCAGAACGCCATGCCAGCCCTTTTGTTCCAATAGCCAGGTTTGAGAACCGGCCACCGGATCGTTTGCCCCCACTTCCACAAAAACGCCATTACGCCTCTGGCCGAAGAATTTCCAGACCAGCTCTTTTTCCACCGCTTCTGAGGTGACGAACACGCTCATAAATGGATGCTATCGAAAATTCAGGCGGACTTCAAAAGAGATTGCGCGGCAGAAACCAGTTCGTCCGTGGCAATCCGGCCGAGAAATTGTGCGCCCGGCTCATTGGCACCGATGATAACTCGATAAGGCCCGCTGGGGGGCACCCACTGGCGGACACCAGGGTTGGGCCAGAACCAGGCCAGGGCAGGGGTATTTGTCATCACAGCCAGGTGAAACGGCCCGGTGTCGCCGCAAAAGTGCAATGCGCTGTGCTGGATGACCGCCGCCAGTTGGACCAGATTTAATTTTCCCGCAAACACGCGCCAGGGTTTATCGGGCAGCAGTGCCAGCAACTCCGCCATTTTCTTCTTCTCGCGTTCCGTTGGCGAGCAGGATAACACCAGCTTTTTGTCGGGAAAATTCCGGGTCAGGACACCCATGAGTTCCACCAATTGTGCCGGGGACAGTTCCTTGTAATCGGCGGTGGTGAATGGGCTGATGTGAAAATAAGTGCCAGTGTCAGCCGGTGAAATATCCGCCGCCTGCAGATGGGCCGCATCAATCTCCACATGAAATTCCGGTTGCATTGAAGGAAAACCGGCCTTTTCCAGACAACGGCACCGTTGCAGATAAACGGGTTCATCGGTAAATGAATGTGAGACATGGGCCGTGAACATACGCCGCCAGAATAGCGGTCCGCCATCCCCGGGAACCCGTCCGAGCCGTGCCCGCGCACCGCTGAAAAATGTCAGCCAACTGGAGCGGTCCGAGCCGTTCAAGTTGATTAACACGTCAAACCGTTCCTTTCTCAACCGGGACACCATCCGGATATTTTCGAACAGCGTGGCGTGGCGCGGATAACGCATGTAACCCCACACCTGATCCACCCACGGCACGCAGTCCATCAATGAGGTGATATGCGCGGCAACGGTGACGTGAAGTTCGGCTTGCGGGTAGGCCTGCCGCACCATCCAGAGCGCCGGCAATAAATGAACCGTGTCGCCCAGAAAGCCGAGGTCAAGGACCATGACTTTCCGGGCGTGCCGCGTGTTTTGGAGAAAAGTTATTGCGTCTGATCCGGCCATCCGGACGACAGCGTAGTTTGATGGTCCTGAATTTGGCAATTTCAATTGACAGTTATCACCGTAAAAACCGATGTTTCCGCCGTGCCAGCTGTTTCAATTGCCCAACGCCAGGAAAAGGAATGGCCCCTCGACGGCTTGGAAAGCGTTCCGAACTGTCCGGTTTGCGGGAGCGGTCGGCGGCAACTGGCTCATGCGGAACTCGATGACGGGATTTTCCGTTGTGCGCCGGGTCGCTGGAATTTTTATCGTTGTGAAGACTGTGGTTCGGGCTGGCTGGACCCGCGCCCAACCTTGGCGACCATCTCGCTGGCTTACTCCCGCTATTACACCCATGCCAAAGCCGGCGGCACGAATCCCCATTCCGCCTCCCGGTGGCGGCGGTTTCGAATCGCGCAACGGAACAGTTATTTGAATGCCAACTACGGTTACGATCTGAAGCCCGCAGCCTGGAGTCCGATTTTTCTGAGCAACACTCGCCGGCGCCGGTTTGACGCGTTTACCGGGTACCTCCGCTTTCCGGGCGCGGGTGCCCGCGTCCTGGACATCGGTTGCGGCAACGGAACTTTCCTCTGGCAGATGCGGTCGCTGGGTTGGGAGGTTTGCGGGGTCGAGCCGGATCCGCAATCAGCCGCTCACGCTCAATCCGCCGGGCTGGACGTGCGCGTTGGTTTGCTCCAGCAGCAGTCGCTGCCGGAGGCAAGTTTTGACGCGATTACCGCGTTTCATGTCATTGAACACTTGCATGATCCCGTGGGCACTTTGCGTTGTTGCTTTAAACTGCTGAAACCGGGCGGACACATTATGCTGGCCACGCCCAATCTTGATTCCTACGGTTATCGGCGTTATGGGCCGGCCTGGTTGGGGCTTGATCCCCCCCGTCATCTGGTCCTGTTCACGGAAGATTCCCTGCGTCAAACTTTGGAAGGTTACGGCTTTGTCGTGTCACGCCCGCAGCATGCCTGCCTCACTGCGCGGGAATTTTTCAAAAAGAGCCTGATTGTGCAACGCCGCGGCGATCCGACGGAACGGCATCCGCAATTGCCCTGGCTCGGGCGCGTCAGGATGGAATGGCTCGCGGCCCAGGCCAACCGTGCCGCCCGGAAAAATCCCGCTTACGCGGAAGAGTTGATCTTGCTCGGCAGAAAAGTCACCTGAGCGAAGACTGGCATCTGTCTTGCCGGCAACCGTGAAGGTGCTCATGCCCATCGTCGGTATTGGACGCTGAAGCAGGGGCTCAAATGTAAAACAAAAACTCTCGCTTTCTTCCCTCGACCGCCAACAATATGTTAGCCGCCAATGACAAAGTTCCTGCTCAGAGTCTGGGGCCTGGCCAAACCCTACCGGCTGCGATTGTCCCTCGGGGTGCTGACCGGCTTCCTGGCGGGGGTGGTCTCACCGCTGGTGATCGGGACCGTCATGTTCGTCTACAGCGCCGTCTTTCCGACGCCCGGCCAATCGGGCGTCGCGCAGTTGCCGCTGCAACGGATGCCGGAGTTCATCCAAAACTGGTTCTACGCCGCGCGTCAGGCCCTGGAACAAGGCGTGCATGCGCATCCCTGGGTCATCGTGGCGTTGATTGCCGCCATTCCCGTCATCATGTTGTTCAGCGGCATTCTGGGGTATCTCAACGTCTATCTCCTGCAGTGGGTGGCCAGCCGTGCCGTGGCCGACATGCGGGTCCAGCTTTTCCGGCATTTGCTGGATTTGTCCGCCGGGTTCTACAGCACCAATTCTTCCGGCCAGCTCATCGCGCGGGTGATGAACGACACCAACGCGCTGCTGAACATCCTGAACAACGCGGTTTCCGTGGTGGTCCGCGATCCCGTTTCGCTGATCAGCGTTTTGGCGTTTCTGCTTTGGCAACAGCCCAGGTTGACCCTCATCACGATGATCGTCCTGCCGGCGGTGATGATTCCCATCCTGGTTTACAGCCGCAAAATCCGCCGGTCCAGCCGCGAAGCGCAAACGCTGCTGGCCGAACAGACGCAAATCATGTCTGAGGCCTTCACCGGCCATCGCATCGTCAAGGCCTACGGTTTGGAACCGATCGTGGCGGAACAGTTCCGGAGCGCCGCGCGCCGGTTTGTCAGCCAATACATGCGGATCATCCGCGCCGGCAGCATTCCCGGTCCACTCATCGAATTTTTTGGCTCCTGCGGCGTGGCGTTGTTGCTGGCCTATTTGATTTATGGGCGGCAAGGGCATCCCAATCCCGCGGCCTTCCTGCAGTTGATCGGCAGTGTCTTTTATATGTATCGCCCGCTGAAGAATCTCGCCCAGTTGCAGAATCAGGTCGTCCAGGCGCGCGCGGCCAGCGAGCGGGCCTTTGCGCTGATGGATACGCAAACCACGGTGATTGAACCTGCCCGGCCCAAAAAGCTTCAGGCCGCCGGCGCAAACATCCAATTTGACCATGTCCATTTTTCCTACGGCGAAAAAATCGCGTTGCAGGACATCAACATGGAAATTAAATCCGGTCAACTGGTTGCGCTGGTCGGCGCCAGCGGCTCCGGAAAAACCACGTTGGCCAATCTGTTGCTCCGTTTCTACGATCCGGCCCAGGGTGCCATTCGTATCGGCGGCGTGAACATTCGAGATGTTTCCACGCGCGACCTGCGCAACCAGATCGCCGTCGTCACCCAGGAAATCATTTTGTTCGACGATACCGTCCGCCGGAATATTGAATTGGGCCGGCCCGGCGCAACCAACGACGAAATCATCGCCGCCGCCAGGCATGCCTACGCTTACGATTTCATCATGCAGAGACCGGAGGGTTTTGACGCCGTGATTGGTGAAAAAGGCGTGATGCTTTCCGGCGGCCAGCGTCAGCGCATTGCCATTGCCCGCGCCGTCGTTCGCAATGCTCCGATTCTTATATTGGACGAAGCATTGAGTGCGCTCGATTCTGAATCGGAACGCATCGTGCAAAACGCGCTGGACGAATTGATGAAAGGGCGGACGACCATCTGCATCGCGCACCGGCTCTCGACCATCCTGCATGCGGATCTGATTGTCGTGCTCGACCAGGGCCGCATTGTGGAAACCGGGAGACATGCTGACCTGGTCCACCGCGGCGGCGTTTATCAGAAACTTTACGAACTGCAATTTCAGTCGTGAGCAGTGGCACAGGCGTCTCGCCTGTGAGTTAAATTTGATTTTTCGTGATGACCATGATGGCATCGAACAGGCAGGATGCCCGTGCCACTATGAAGATTCTGGCCATTCAATTCAAATATTTCGGTGATGCCGTACTGCTCACGCCGGCGCTCCGCACCCTGCGCAGCCATTTTCCCGACGGCGAATTGCATCTCCTCGCGCCTGAAGAAATTGCGCCGTTGTTCCAGCATCTGCCGTATCTCAACCGAGTCTGGCCGATGCCGCGCAAGCGCGGGCGGGCGCGTTTCAGCCAAAGCTGGCCGCTCATTCGGGCGCTGCGCCGGGAACATTTCGATCGCTCGGTGGATTTTGCGAGCAATGACCGCGGCGCCATCTTGAGCCGGCTCATCGCCGCGCGCCGCCGGCTTGGCTGGGATGAGCGCGGCGGATTCTTCGGCCGTAAGTTTTGCTACAGCGACCGGGTTCTGCCGGAAACAAAACGCCAGCACGAATCCGTGCGTCTGGCGCAGCTTCTTTCCGGCTGGCAAATTCCGCCGCCACCTTCGCTGGAAGCCGAAATTCGCGCCGACCCGTCGTTGGCGGACGCCGCAAAAGAAATTCTTCCCGGCGAACGCGCGGTCGTTTGCCATGTCGCCTCCAGCCAGCCGAAAAAAGAGTGGCCCTTGACACATTGGGCGAAGTTGTTCCGTCTTGCCACCGGTGCCGGATTTCCGGTCGTGTTCACCACCGCGCCGGGCGAACGCGAGCAGACCCTGATGGCGGAGTTAAAACAATTTGCGCCGGACGCAGTGATTTTGCCGCCGGTGCGGGAACTGCCTTTATTTCTGGCCGTCCTGGCGCGGGCCGCTGTTTTTATTTCCGGCGACACCGGCCCGCTGCATTTTGCGGCCGGCCTGGGTGTGCCGACCATTTCGCTGTTCGGTCCAACGTCAGCCGAGCAATGGGCGCCCATCGGCAAACGCCATCAGGTTCTGACGGGAAATTCCTGCGCTTGCGACGGCAACCTGAGCGTCTGTCAAAATGCCAGTCACTGTCTCGCGGCTATTTCGCCCGAACAGGTCTTTACTCGTCTGCATTCCGTTTTGTCGGGATCCGAACGCCAGTGAACCGTTCCCTGTAGCCGCCGACGTAAAGGAGGCGGATTTGCCCGGAAAACCGGCGTTGTGTTTCCGCCTCCTCACGTCGGCGGCTACGTTTGCGCGGCTTGCCGGCTACTTGCGTCCCAGCCGTTCCAACAGCTTTCCGTGAATTCCGCCAAACCCGCCGTTGCTGAACACACAAACAATGTCGCCCCCTTGCGCGCCCCGGGCCACGTGCGAAACAATTGAATCCACGTCCGGCAGATAGGCGGCATTTTTGCCGGAGGTCTTCAAATCCTGCATGAGTTTTTCGGGGTTGAGCCGTTCGTCCGCGGCAATCTGTTCCAGGCGGGCCACTTCCGAAACCACGACAGTATCGGCATCGGTGAACGCACCGGCCAGTTCCGTTTGAAAGACGTTCCGCCGGGTGGTGTTGCTGCGCGGCTCGAAGATGGCCCAGATTTTCTCGCGCGGATATTTGATGCGCAACGCCCGCAAGGTTTCGCGAATGGCCGTCGGGTGATGGCCGAAATCATCCACCACCGTCACGCCGCCGGCAACGCCGCGGACTTCCATCCGGCGTTTGATGCCTTTGAACGTATCGAACGCCGATTGGATCTGGTGATTTTTCAGCCCACACTGTTTCGCGCAGGCAACGACGGCGAGTGCGTTGCGGACGTTCAACTAGAT